>QNXU01000284.1 GCA_003973485.1 Bacteroidota bacterium
CAACATCAAAGCGTGTGTATATATCCTTTTTAGGAAATAGTAGAAACCTTATTCCAGCTCCTCCTGAAACCACAATATTTGATAAATCGAAGTTACTTAACTCTGGAAATACTTTTCCAGCTCCGGCAAATACTGCTGCACCAATTCTGTCTGTAAAACCAAAAGGAATAGGTAAAAAGCGATATTCAACTTGAGCAGCCAATTGATTTCTATCTCTGTATCTGCCATAATAATAGCCTCTCATCATACTTTCACCTCCCATTAAAGCCAATTGATTAAAAGGGACATTCCCTGAATTGAATTGTCCTAACAACTGTGCAGCAAAAACATTGTTTTCTCCTATTGGCCTGTAAATTCTAGTGTCGGATAAAACGGATGTGAAATTAAAAGTACTGCCCCAAGTTTTGTTATAATGGAGCATTGCCAATTCTGAGAAAAAGCCTTTTCTTACATTTAAAACGTTGTGGCGATTGTCATGAACTAGACCAATTCCAAAGCCCAAATTTGAAGAACCTTGGCTTCCTAATGGAATTTCTTGCGGGCCATCAGTGTCTTCAGACGGAATAAAATTTACAGCACTTAAGCGTTGGTAATCAACTTCCAATCCAAGGAATAAATCTCTTTTGATTTTTCGTAATACTCTTTCTTTAATAAAAATCTGATTTGCATCTACTCGTGCAATATAATCTTCAGGAGTTTCATTACCTATACCATGGTAAAACAAAGGAAAACTTTGAAATCTTAATCTGCCTAGAAAAAACCACTTGTCTTCATCAGAGTAAATGGCATGATCAAACCATAGCCCATATTGATTCTCTAATGTGAAAAATGTAAAACCATTTATTTCACTTAAGCGGTTTAAGGTGTCTTGTTTGGAGTAAAATACCAATAACGAGCTTAAACCAAATTCCCAGCTGGTTTCTGGCGCATAAGCTACAGTAGGATAAATCAAAAATTGAGGTTTGGATATATCGCTTGTATCGTTGATTAGATTATTGAAATACTTTTTCACAAAATTCTGAGAGTAGCCAGCATGACTACAAATAAGAAGCATGACCAAAATAGGTACCTTCAATTTTACTAAGATAGTTTTCTTCACAAATATATTTTTAAATAATCTCCATCAAGAACGGCATTTATCCTTTTTATGGTTAATTTTTTTTAATTTTTTTCAATAAAAAAGCCCTCGAGTAATTCGAAGGCTAAAAGTAGAATATTTATGAGCAAATTATTTATTTGGTTCTCATGTGAATATCTCTTTGTGGAAATGGAACTTCAATATTCTGCTTGACAAATTCATTATTGATTGCTTCCATATTATCCCAATATACAGGCCATAGATTATCAGTGTTTGTCCAAACTCTCACACTTAAATCTAGAGAGCTATCTCCAAAATTAGTGAATTTCACAACAGGAGCTGGGTCAGCATGAATTCTTTCATCTCTTGATAAAACATCTAATATGATTTCTCTAACCTTGCTAATATCCGAGCCATAGGCCACACCTACTTTTAATTCAGCTCTTCTTGTATCTTTTGCTGTAGTATTAGTAACACTTGAATTGGCTAATCCACCATTTGGCATCACAATCAGTTGATTGTCAAAGGTTCTGATATGAGTATGAAGAATATCAATTTTCTCTACTACTCCAAAATATCCTTGGGCTTCAATAATATCATCCACTTTAAAGGGTTTAGTCACTAATATCAAAATTCCTCCAGCAAAGTTGGATAGACTACCTTGAAGCGCAAGACCTATTGCCAAACCTGCAGCACCTAATACACCTAACAATGCAGCAATTTTAATGTTGATGCTTTGCGCAATCACTAATACTAAAGCGATGTAAAGGACAAAACGGAAAAAGGAACTTAAAAAGGCAACGAGTGAAACTTCTAAATTTGATTTTTTAAAGGCTTTACTCAAACCTTTCATGATATAACTGATAATAATTCTCCCTACTATAAATATCAGAATCACTTTAATTAAACTGATTCCAATTTCTAACCCGTAGGTTTGTATTTTCTCTAATAATTCTGGATCTAGTTGTTCAAACATATTATTATGGTTTGGTAAGTTTAGTTTAATATAAAAAATAAATGTTATAACATAAGTTATTTTATCGTATTAAACTGTTTATAGTTTCATTTCTTTGATATAAGCATCTACACCACTTTCTAAATCAGTGAAATCATAAGGATAGCCTATTTTCTTTAATTTTTCCATTTTTGCTTCTGTGAAATATTGATATTTATCTCGGATATCTGCTGGTGTATCAATAAAACTGATGTCTTCTTTTTTTTCCATTGCCTTGAAAACGGCTTTCACTAAATCTAAGAAAGTACGAGCTTTTCCACTTCCGAGATTGTAGATCCCTGAATTTTTTCGGTGATGCATCAACCAAATCATTACGTTCACCACATCATCTACAAAAACAAAATCTCTCATTTGCTCCCCATCTTTAAATTCAGGATTGTGAGAACGGAATAATTTCATTTTTCCAGTTTCGGAAATTTGCTTGTAAGCATGTAGAATCACACTGGCCATTCTGCCTTTATGATATTCTCTGGGACCATAAACATTGAAAAATTTTAATCCAGCCCAATAAAATGGCTTTTTTTCTTGTTGCAGAGCCCATTTATCAAATTCATTTTTAGAAATCCCATAAGGGTTAAGTGGTTTTAATTCAGGGATTTTGCTTTCATCATCATTATAACCTAATTCTCCAAGTCCGTAAGTGGCCGCAGAACTGGCATATACTAAAGGGATTTGCATTTCGATACATTTCTCCCATATTTTTTTGCTGTAATCAGTATTAAGTTCAGTTAAGAGTGCTATATCAAATTCAGTAGTGTCTGTTCTGGCTCCTAAGTGAAAGATAAACTCTACTTTCTTTGCATCCTGTTTACTTAGCCAATCAAAAAACACATCTCTTTCAACTTTTTCTTGAATTTTTAAGTCTTCCAGGTTTTTATTTTTTTCGGGATTATCAAATTTATCAACTGCAATAATGTGGTTAAAGCCTTCAGAATTGAGTTTTTTAATGAGGTTTGATGCAATAAATCCAGCGGCTCCAGTAACTATTATCATAAGATGTATGTTTTTATATTAAGCTCTTTAAGCAAAACTATTTATTATAAATGAATAAACGTATATTTGCAGCCTAAAAATTAAGATTGACATGGTTTACGTTAATCGTAAAGAACATTTTAACGCAGCACACAAGCTATTTAATCCTAACTGGAGCAGAGAGAAAAACGAAGAGGTTTTTGGTCCTTGCGCTAATGAAAATTGGCATGGCCATAATTTTGAGTTGATTGTGACAGTGAAAGGTGAACCTGATCCTGATACAGGATTTGTGGTAGATTTGAAGAAGTTAAGTAACTTAATCAGGTCAGAAGTAATTGATAAGGTGGATCATAAAAACCTTAACATGGATGTCCCTTTTCTGGAAGGAAAAATGGCAAGCTGTGAAATAATTATAGCTGAATTTTGGAAAATATTAGAACCAAAAGTGAAGCAACTGCAAGAAGGATCTAGCCTTCATAAATTAACACTTTATGAAACGCCTAGGAATTTTGTGGAATATTATGGCTGATATTCTTTAGAGGATACCATCTTTAAAAAATCTTGAAAAAAAATCATAATATTCCTTAATTCATATCTTAAAATCAAAAGGGTATTTATAAATTGCGCTAATGGAAAATTTTGTTGTATCAGCAAGGAAATATAGACCAAAGGGTTTTGATGAAGTAGTAGGCCAGAAGCATATAACTACTACTTTGAAGAACGCAATTGATAATGACCATTTAGCACAATCTCTTTTATTTTGTGGGCCTAGAGGAGTGGGTAAAACCACTTGTGCCAGGATTTTAGCAAGGCTGATCAACGATTTTGAAGTAGATAATATGGAAGGTTCTTCTTCCTTAAATATCTATGAATTGGATGCTGCTTCTAATAATTCCGTTGATGATGTGCGAAATCTTATTGATAAAGTAAGAGTGCCACCACAGCATGGAAAATATAAAGTCTATATCATAGATGAGGTTCACATGCTTTCCAATGCAGCCTTTAATGCTTTCTTAAAAACATTAGAGGAGCCACCTTCTTATGCTATTTTCATTTTAGCAACTACGGAAAAGCATAAAGTAATTCCAACCATTCTTTCCAGATGTCAAATTTATGATTTCAATAGAATTAAGGTTTCTGATATTTCAGATCACTTAAAAGAAATAGCGGATAGGGAAGGGATAGAGGCTGAGGAAGCAGCTTTACACTTAATTGCCCAAAAAGCAGATGGGGCCCTTCGTGATGCGCTTTCTATTTTTGATTTGATTGTTACATTTTCCCCTGATAACAAAATTACTTATCAGGCTACTATTGATAATCTACATATTCTAGATTATGATTATTACTTTAAAGTAACTGATGCTTTAAATCAAGAAAAAATCCCTGAGGCTTTATTGTTATTTGATGAGATACTAAAAAATGGCTTTGATGGCCATAATTTTATCAATGGCTTAGCTTCTCATTTCAGAGATTTACTAGTTTGTAAAGATGAATCTACTTTGCAACTCTTAGAAGTATCTGAACAAGTAAAAGCACAATATAAAAAGCAAGCATCTGAAGTTTCGCCATCATTTGTTCTTTCAGGATTACAAATATTAAATCAAACTGATCAGTCTTATAAAGCAAGCAAAAATCAGCGTCTTGCTGTTGAACTAGCTTTAATGAAATTGGCTAAAATTAATAGTGCCATTGATTTAGCAAAACAAAATGATGCAGTTCTAAAAAAAAAAGTGAGTTAAACCAGTCAGAAGAAGATGATCCTTCAGAAGGAGAAACAAAAGGAAAGTCATTAGCAGATCAGATTGCTGCAAAGGCAACACAAAGTAAGCCATTAAGGTCTTCACCTTCTATTCCAAAGCCTGGAGATAAAATCAAGTCAAATCAACCAGAGCAATCAATAAAAAATGAGAAAGAAGAACCTGATGTAATTGAAAATTCAGAAAGTGAAGAAGGAAAGGAATTAACTAGTGCTGAATTAAAAAAGGTGATTTTAGAGTTTCTAGATAAGCATGATGTTGGTCCTGTTGCAGAAAACTCTTTAAAAAATTCAGTGAAATTGGATGGAGAAATGATTACTGTTGAATTAACAAATCCAATAGAGGTGGATGGAATTGAGAAAATTAGAGCCAGCTTTTTAACTTATGTGAGGAATAAATTTCAAAATAGTTCGATTCAATTACAGCATATTGTAAATGTTGAAAAAGCCGCAGATCGACCATATACTGCCAAGGATAAATTTGAGGCTATGTTAAAAGAGAATCCTTTATTAGGCAAACTAAGGGATACTTTTGGTCTGGATACTGATTATTAATTGCTTATTAATGATTAATGATTGAATTATAGATTATATTTTAATATTTAAACCTATGTTCATCACGCTTTTAAATTGCACTCCTGCTACATTTCTTGTTTCACCAGTCGCATCGTTTACAATGATTTCCTTTGATTTGATATCATCATCATAAATTAGTTGAGTACTGTAGCTAGCTGATAGGAACTTATTTATTTTAAAATTAAGGGCAGTTTCCCAGTTTACGTCAATGTTTCCTAATTTCTCATAATCAGAAAATAAATTAAGGTTAGTAGATAAATTTACGTTTTCCCATATGTCCTTTTGAAAGGAAGAAGAAAAGTTTATACCGCCTTGGAACCTATAGGTTTTGCCCGGGTCAATTCCATAAGCACCTGCATTAGATAAACTATCATCAGTTACTATAGTGGTCTTAGAAGAAAGGGGAGCTATTGTAGCACTAAACATTTTCTTATAGCGATATGTGAGTCCAATATTAGCTAATAAAAAACCAGGAGCCATAAAACGGGAAATTACTTCGCCTTCATCATCCAATCCTTCATCAAATTGAGTTCTGAAATCTAGCATTGCAGACACAAAAATTCTCTTTTTTAATTGCCGACTATATTTTGAAGAAAGAATTATATTGTCATCTGTTTTAATAAATGGCTGCTCGCTATCTCCTTGCCTTAATACTCCATAAGCCATGTCAAGTCGGTTGTCCCAAGCATCTTTATCCTTTTGATAGTTAAGATTAAAATTAGTTAAACCTGCAATAGAAATTGAACTTTGCCCTCCTCCATTCCAGTTGGTAAGGTCAACTTGAGAGAAATTTAAGTTTAAGACAGCCCCTTTATTCCAATAAGTAGTGTCGGATGGAATACTGTCATTTTGGGCAAAAATTGGTAAACTTATAAACAGAGTGAATAAAATGCTTATAATTATCTTCATGTAGTAAAGATATTTTAAATAATCGACAAACTATTTAGTATAGGTCAAGAGAACGGATTTCATTTAGGGCGTTCTCAGTTAGTGGTTTTGTAATGAATTTAATTACATGGTCGTTGTTTACAATCTTATCAATGTCTCTTTTGTTGTCTGAACTTGATAAGATAATAACCTTGCATTTATCTTTTACGATATCTGAAAATTTTTCGAATTCATACAGGAAAACGAAACCATCGACAATTGGCATATTGATGTCCAAAAATATAATATTAGGAAGCTTGTCAGGATCATCCTTATGTTCTTCCAAATATTCTAAGGCACTCTTGCCTGAATTTTTGATTTCAACATATTTTGCGAATTCAGTTATTTCTATGATACGCTTGCTAATGAAATTGTCAGTATCATTATCATCCACAAGCATCACTAAATCAACAGTTTTTGTAGCTGTTACCATGTAAATTTACCCTTGTAATCTATTGATTAATTTACTCTGTTTAGAGTTATTTCTAAACATAAGTAAAGTTTTTTTTAATTAAAACATAAATCTTTCGAAATGCAATATTTTTTCGATAGATGACGCAAATGTAAGATAATGTAAGCAAGATTTTATGTAAAGCCCGTATTTATTTCTGCTTAATAATAATTATCTCTCCTTCTTTAAGATTGTAATCTTGCTTATTATTCCATTCCATAATTTCTTTCAAACTAACTTCATATTTTTTAGCAAGAGCATACATCGTTTCTCCTGAAACCACTTTATGCTCAATAGGGGCTTTAGTTAATTCTGCTGTAGGTTCTGTTGTTTTATTATCAATTGGTTTTTCCTCAATTTGCTTGTTGGGAGTTTCCACTGGGTATCCATCTTTATTAACTTTAATGATTTGTCCTATCGATAATGTATCTCTAATTCCTAAATTATTTACATTTAATAGTGTAGAGATTTTCATATTAAATCGGTTAGCTATAGAGAAAAAGGTGTCTCCCTTTTTAATTGAATATTCGACAAAATCTTGTTCGTCAAATTCATTTATTTCTTCTACCTCTTCATTTTCATCCACTATTTTAGCTTCAGCCAGTTCTTCTTCCTCTAGTTTTAATTCTTGTTTTTCTACATTACTTGAGTCTTCAGTTGAAACTATAGTTGACACAGAATCCGGACTATCTTTTTTTATGATAAGAGAATCCTCAGCAATACTATCTTCTTTAGAAATTGATAAAGTACTATCTGCGGGATTTTCCGGGGCTTTTGAAGAAATTGAGTCTATATTTACTTCTTTAGGTTTCATTTCCTCTGATTCGACCTCTTTTTGCTTTTTAGTAGGTATTGAGTTAACCTCTTCTTTGATTCGCTCTTGTTTCTTAGGAGCTTCCCTATATTCAATTGGAACACTTTCTGGTCGATTATGTCGTAACCATAATACCCTTCCTACTTTTGGCTGGTCAGGAGATTCCATTCTATTCTTTCTGTAGAGCTTTTTTAATTTTAGTCCATATTTCTGGCTTATTTCCCACATATTTTCATTTTGAACTACTGTGTGATAATAAAACTTAGCTCTATTTCTCTTTCTTCTTAAATAATATATTCTTCCAGTCTTTAACTCTTCTCTAATTTTGAGATCATTCCATTTTCTAAATTTATATTCATCTACTCCAGCAGTTTCTGCTAATTTCTTTACAGTATATCCTTCTGGGGCGTATATTCCGTCTAATCCATTTATTTCAACTTCATGTGGTATTGTGCGATCTGATCTGCTGGGGTAATTATCTACTAAAGGGAAATTTTGCTGTTGGCTATCATCAATATCTCCTGGAAGATTTTCCATAGCCGTTTTCTTTTTGCTTTCCAATTTCTCAATTTTCTCCAAATTGCTGAACGGAACAATTACTGTATAGTTTTTGTCTTCAGGTACTTTTCCTCTTTTAATCCATTTGTTGTATTCTTCCAAAAGTTCTAATGGTACACCTTCTTCTTTTGAGATTGTTTTTAAAGACTGTCCTTTTACATTATCAATTTCTTTTAAATAATACTCTGGCTTTGAGGTTCCTAAAGCATTTTCAAAAGCAACTTTATGCGCTAGATATTTTTTTAAATACCAATAAGTATCACTAGTGATTTTTAATCTGGATTTTCCAAAATTACTTTCATCAATAACGTCTGCAGCTCCACCACGTCCTCTTTGATAGGCTATTAAGGCATAAGCCCAATTATCAAAATATTTATTATGATCCTTTAAATAAGTGGCTGCAGCTCGGGTTGAAGAAACTATGTTCATTCTTTCGTCCACATGGCGATCAATTCTTAGATCATTCTCTAATCCTGATATTTCCTTGAACTGCCAAAACCCAACTGCATTACTGCTTGAAACTGCATCAGAAACTAAAGCACTTTCTTGAATTACTAAATATTTAAAATCTTCTGGTAGCCCCTCTTCTCTGAAAATTCTTTCAATGATTGGCATATACATGTCCACTCTTTCCAATTTCTTTATTTTCCCTTTGCGTTTGCCTTTTTAGCGGGTTTCGCCTTACAGACAACGGCGGGAGAAAAAGATTTATAGTACAATCAACTTTTTATACCAACGCTCACTTCCACTTTGAATTCCAATAAAGTAAATTCCAGAGCTTAAATTTTGCGTGTCTATTTTAA
>QNXU01000058.1 GCA_003973485.1 Bacteroidota bacterium
TGGAATAATTTCCAAATCATGTTCTATCGCTAAATAAAGGTTGGAAATAGTTTGTGCTTGAATACCTTGGGCGGCATCCACAATCAATAATGCGCCCTCACAAGCGGCAATGGAACGGGATACTTCATAGGAAAAATCCACGTGACCTGGAGTGTCAATAAGGTTGTAGATATATTCCTCTCCATTCAATTTATAATCCATTTGGATAGCATGCGATTTGATGGTGATGCCTCGTTCACGTTCCAAATCCATATTATCCAACAACTGCTCCATTTTCTCGCGCTCATTCACTGTTTGGGTTGAATCCAATAGCCGATCTGCCAAGGTACTTTTACCATGATCAATGTGCGCAATAATGCAAAAATTTCTAATGTTCTTCATTTTCATAATCGAAGTGCAAAAGTACGTAATAAGGCTGAGATATAATAATAAGGTGATTCTAATTTATTGACAATTAGATGAGAGGTGAATTAGTTAAGAAGGTGATGTATTTTCATCATGAATTTAAGGTAAGGTCGTTCCTACGGAACTCACTTATTTTATTACTTTTTGAGGTTACCGTATGGTCGTTCCTCTGGAACTTAGGAAAGGGTGTGCATTTTTTTATATGACAATTAATCCTACATATAATCCTTAAATGCTTCAATTGGGTCATCAAAATTATCTTTCATATGGATTTTCCCTTCTAATAATCCAAAAGCCCTTTCTCTTTTCCTTCCTTTGTTCCCTTGTTCCGATTTAAGCTTCTCTATCAAATCCAAAACTTTCTTTTTATCTGATTCCGACAAGCTTAAGAAATCTGAGTTTATTGTAGTTTCCATAACAAGCAATCATTAATAATTACAATTTATATATAAAAGCCATTAGAATCAAAAAGGGTTCCTAATAATTTTCTTAATTTTGGGCTTATGGGAATACGTGCAGTACTAAGTAAACCATTGGCGGCAATTATAGTCAACCAACAAAAAAAGTGGGCGGCTCAACCGGCTTTGTCTCAAGTCAAAATATTCAAAAATATTATCCAGAAAGCAAAAAATACTGCTTTCGGGAAGGATCATGGATTTGAAAATATTCAAACCTATGAAGATTTTAAAAAGCAAGTGCCTATTCGGGATTATGAAGGGCTAAAACCTTATGTAGATAAAATTTTGCAAGGAGAAAGTGATGTGCTTTGGCCAGGAAAACCAGCCTATTTTGCTAAAACTAGTGGGACCACATCAGGAACGAAATATATTCCGATCACAAAGGATTCTATCCCCAATCACATTAACAGCGCCAAAAATGCATTATTAAGCTATGTGCACGAAACGGGTAAATCTCAATTTCTAGATGGAAAACTGATTTTCTTATCAGGCGCTCCGACTTTAGAGCAGAAAGCAGGAATTAATACTGGGAGATTATCAGGAATTGTGAATCACCATGTGCCTAATTATTTAAGAACCAATCAACTTCCTTCCTTTGAAACCAATTGCATTGAAGAATGGGAAGAAAAATTGGAGCGCATTATTGATGAAACTATAGATCAGGACATGAGCCTGATTTCAGGCATTCCACCTTGGGTGCAAATGTATTTTGACAGAATTCAAGCTAGGGTTAATAAACCTATCAAAGACATCTTCCCGAATTTTGAGATGTTTGTTTATGGTGGGGTTAATTTTGAACCTTATAAAAATAAACTATACGAAAGCATAGGCAAGAAAGTAGATTCAATAGAAACTTACCCAGCATCTGAAGGCTTTATTGCTTATCAAGATACTCAGACAGAAGATGGGTTGTTGCTTTTATTAAACAGTGGGATATTTTTCGAGTTTATACCAGCTGAGGAATATTTTGATGAAAATCCGACCAGGTTAATGATTGACCAGGTGGAAATGGATAAAAATTACGCTTTGATCATCAACAGCAATGCAGGATTGTGGGGCTATTCAATTGGAGATACTGTGAAATTTGTTTCCATGAATCCTTACAGAGTGGTGGTTTCTGGAAGGATTAAGCATTTTATCTCTGCTTTCGGAGAGCATGTGATTGGAGAAGAAGTGGAAAATGCCATGAAAGCAACTTGTGAGAAATTCGAAAATGTAAAAATCACAGAATTCACCGTGGCACCTCAGGTAACTCCAAAAGATGGATTGCCTCACCATGAATGGTTTGTGGAATTTGATAATCCTCCAATTGACCTGGAAGCATTTTCCGAGGAATTGGATATTAATTTAAGAAAACGAAATAGTTATTATGATGACCTGATTACGGGCAGCATATTAAGAACTCTAAAAATAAGAACCCTCAAAAAAGCCTCATTTATTAATTATATGCGTTCAGAAGGAAAATTGGGAGGACAAAACAAAGTGCCTCGCCTTTCAAACGACAGAAAAATAGCGGAGGCTATGGAGAAATACACACATTAAAATTTAATTATATTAATTGACTTATGTCTAATAAAAAATCGATAGCCATCTTAGGCTCTACGGGTTCGATAGGAACTCAAGCTTTAGAGGTTATCAAATCACATCCTGAAAATTTTCAAGTTGAAGTACTGACAGCACAGAATAATGTAGATTTGCTTATTCAGCAATCTATCCAATTCAGACCCAATGCAGTGGTAATTGGAAACGATGCTTTTTACGATAAGGTCTTCAACGTGCTCGATCCCTTGGGAATAAAAGTTTATTCAGGAGAAAAATCTTTGGCCAGTGTGGTGCAAATGGACACTATTGATGTTGTTTTGACTGCATTGGTTGGATATGCAGGATTAGTGCCAACCATCAAAGCAATCGAAGCAGGGAAACATATCGCTTTGGCGAATAAAGAAACTTTAGTGGTAGCAGGAGAATTAGTCACTTCCTTAGCTCAGGAAAAAGGCGTAAATATTTATCCTGTGGATTCTGAGCATTCTGCAATTTTCCAATGCTTGGTAGGAGAATTTCACAATCCTATTGAAAAAATAATTCTAACCGCATCAGGTGGTCCATTCAGAGGAAGAAGTAGAAAATTTTTGGAATCCGTTAAGAAAGAGCAAGCCTTAAAACATCCTAATTGGGATATGGGTGCTAAAATCACCATTGATTCTGCAAGTTTAATGAATAAAGGTTTGGAAGTAATTGAAGCCAAATGGTTATTCAATCTTAGGGAGGATCAGGTAGATGTAGTCGTACATCCACAATCCATCATCCATAGTATGGTGCAGTTTGAAGACAGCTCCATAAAAGCACAAATGGGACTTCCTGATATGCGGGTGCCGATTATGTTCGCCTTAAGTTATCCTGACCGTTTGAAAGCTGATTTTCCTCGTTTTAATTTCATGGATTATCCGCAGCTCACATTTGAACAACCCGATAGCGATACATTCCGTAATTTAGCCTTAGCATTTCACGCACTTGGCAGAGAAGGAAATGCGGCTTGCATTTTGAATGCAGCAAACGAAGTAGTAGTTTCGGCTTTTCTTGAGGACAAAATCTCCTTTTTAGGGATGTCAGAAGTGATAGAAAATTGCCTTGATAAAGTACATTTTATTAAAACCCCAAGTTTGGAAGATTATATTGCAACGGATAAAGAAACTAGAATTAAAGCTTTAGAGTTAATAAATTAATGGAAACAGTTATTATGATCGCCCAATTAATATTGGGCTTATCTATTTTGGTAGGATTGCACGAGTTTGGTCACCTTTTGGCAGCCAAAGCTTTTGGTATGAGAGTGGAACAATTTTCAATTGGCTTCCCTCCAAAAATTTTCAGTTTTAAGTACGGTGAAACCGAATACGCACTTAGTGCAATTCCTTTAGGTGGTTTTGTGAAGATTTCAGGAATGATAGATGAATCCCTGGACACTAAAAACATGGACAAGGAACCTGAGCCTTATGAATTTAGGGCAAAACCCGCTTGGCAAAGATTAATTGTAATGATGGGCGGGATTATCGTAAATGTCATTACAGGTATTATCATTTTCATATTTCTTCAATATGGATATGGAGAAACCTACGAATCTAAAGATAATATTACCGAAAATGGTATTTATGCTTATGAGCCAGCAAAAGAAATTGGTTTGCAGACGGGTGACATCATTATCAATGTAAATGGCAAAGATTACGAAAAAGTAAGTGATCTTACTAGCTCTAATGTTTTATTGGAATCGGATAGTTATTACACTGTTTTAAGAAATGGTGAAGAAAAAGTTATCCCTATTCCAAATGACATGATTTCTAGAATTTCTGAAGACAATCAAAGAGTACCGTTCATCCAACCTTTATATCAGTTTGAAGTAGAAAACATTCAGCCACAAAGCAATGCAGATATGGCTGGACTTTTACCGGGAGACAAAATCATAGCAGTAAATGGAGATGAAGTTAAATATTTCCAATTCTTTAAAGAGAAACTAGAAAGTAATAAAGGTGAAAAAATCCGTCTGACTGTAAAGCGAAATGAAAAAATAGAAAATCTTGAAGCTAAAGTCGGAGATGATGGTTTATTAGGCTTCAGACCAAAAATGGATGTTGAATTGGAGCATGAAGAATTTAGTTTTGCAGAATCAATTCCAACAGGAACAGCAAAAGCATTCAATGTGATTTGGCTAAACATAAAAGGCTTTGGTAAGATTTTCAGTGGCGAAGTTTCGGCTTCAGAATCCCTATCAGGACCAATCGGAATAGCTCAAATTTTTGGTGGTGAGTGGATTTGGCAAAAATTCTGGGGAATTACAGGACTACTTTCAATGGTATTGGCTTTTATGAACTTCTTACCAATTCCTGCATTGGATGGTGGACATGTAGTATTCTTAAGTTATGAGATTATTTCTGGCAGGAAACCTTCTGATAAATTTCTAGAGAATGCTCAAAAGGTAGGTATGGTTCTATTACTTGGCTTGATGGCATTTGCCATTTTCAATGATATTTGGAAAGTAATTTTCTAACATGAAGCCTACAAAAGTTTTAACTTATATCGTAATAGCAGCAGTCATTTTGATTGCTGTTTTTAGTTTGTTCGATTCTGGAGAAAGTCCTGAAGTTGAAAGCAACTACATAGAAGAAATGAAAGCCTTCCGTCATCAGAAGGATAGTTTCATGCGAAATGATGAAAAATCTCCTTTTATAGAGCAAAATGTAGTTTTCAATGGCCTAAACTATTTTGATGTAGATGAAAGCTTCAAAGTGAAAGCCTCTGTTGAAACCCTTGAAGACGGTAAAGTATATGACTTAAGAACAAGTGACGATAAAGTAAAAACATATCAGGCAGTGGCCATTTTACATTTTGATATTGTCGGATCTCATCAAGACTTAACTTTATTACAATCTGCAGTTGATGGACACTTTTTCCTTTCATTTTATGATGAAACATCAGCTATCACCACTTATGGAGCTGGAAGATATTTGGAAGTCGATTATAAAAAAGGACAACAGCAAGTCGTTTTGGATTTCAACAAAGCTTATAATCCATATTGCGCCTATACTGAAGGCTATAGCTGCCCTGTGCCTCCGCCAGAGAATAACATCACCATTCCTATTAATGCTGGAGAGAAGAATTATGAATGATGATAAATAGCTAGTCTTTTCCTTTTTCTAATTATAACAAAAAGTTCGCAGGCGACTTTGACGCAAAA
This sequence comes from Bacteroidota bacterium, assembly GCA_003973485.1. Taxonomy (GTDB): domain Bacteria; phylum Bacteroidota; class Bacteroidia; order Cytophagales; family Cyclobacteriaceae; genus Marivirga. The sequence goes on from QNXU01000058.1 coordinate 5,590, forward strand.
AATATCTCGCAAAACCTGTCCCGCACTTTAGTCGGGAGCCGCTAAGGCGCAAAGTTTACGCAAAGGAAGAATAGCTTTATGTTATAATCTTTTTTTACGTTGCGAGGTCGTTGCGCCTTTGCGCCTTTGCGAGAGTCACCTCAAGCCTTTGGCTTGTATTAGTTTTAGGCTTTACCGAAATAAAACAGGAAAAATTACGAATAAGCGTAATTAATCATTCTCCTTATCAATCATTTCTTTAATTTTGTTTTTGGAAAATAAAATGGACTCCTCAAGAATCCATATTTATAAATAGAGAAGTATAAAAACACAGAAATGAAGATCGCTTTAAACTGGTTAAAGAACTATATAAATATTACGCAATCTCCTGAAGAACTTTCAGAAACCTTAACCAATACCGGCTTGGAAGTGGAAGGAATGGAAGAAATTGAAACCGTTCCCGGTGGATTGAAAGGTTTGGTGATAGGAGAAGTTAAAACCTGCGAAAAACACCCGAATGCAGATAAATTAAGCATTACAACAGTTGATATTGGTGAAGAAGAGCCTGTTCAAATTGTTTGTGGTGCGCCAAATGTAGCTGCAGGTCAAAAAGTGGTAGTGGCAACCGTAAATTCCACTCTTTATCCTAAACCTGATGAGCCTTTTAAAATCAAGAAGTCCAAAATTCGTGGTGAGGTCAGTATGGGAATGATCTGTGCTGAGGATGAAATCGGAATGGGAGCAAGTCATGATGGCATAATGGTTTTGGATACAGATAAACCTAATGGAACTCCAGCAGCGGAATATTTCAATATTGAATCAGATATTGTGTATGAAATCGGCTTAACGCCAAATCGTGCTGATGCCATGGGACATATTGGTGCAGCAAGAGACATAAAAGCTGTAACGGGTGAAGAGGTAAGATTTCCCTCAATTCTAGATTTCAAAGTTGATAATCAAGACCTCCCAATAAAAGTTGAAGTTGAAAATAAAGAAGCTTGTCCTCGCTATAGTGGATTGAGCATTTCAGGAATTAAAGTAGCACCTAGCCCAGATTGGTTACAAAATGCTTTGAAAAGCATTGGTTTGCAACCCATTAACAATGTGGTGGATGTGACCAATTTCGTGATGCACGAATTAGGCCAACCGCTTCATGCTTTCAATGCTGATAAAATTTCAGGCAATACCATTAAAGTTAAAAATTTAGCTGAAGGAAGTAAATTCATCACTTTAGATGAGAAAGAAAGAAAACTATCGGCAAAAGATTTAATGATTTGCGATGGAGATTCAAATCCACTTTGCATAGCCGGAGTATTTGGAGGAATCGATTCCGGAGTTAAGGATGATACCACAAAAGTATTTTTGGAATCTGCATATTTCTCAGCCGATAGCGTGAGAAAAACTTCTCAGCACCACCAATTAAAAACGGACGCTTCTTTCCGATATGAAAGAGGAACCGACCCTAATATTACGGTTTATGCCCTCAAAAGAGCTGCATTATTAATACAGGAAGTTGCTGGTGGACAAATAAGTTCTGAAATTCAGGATGAATATCCAGTAGCCATTCCAAACCGAGAGGTAATGATGAAATATAAAAACATCGACCGCTTGATTGGCAAAAAATTGGAGCAGGATGAAATCCATACTATCCTCAACCGATTAGATATTGAAACTACTGACAAAACAGAAACTGGCTTCAAAGCGATAGTTCCACCATATCGAGTAGATGTGACTAGAGAAGCTGATGTAATTGAAGAAATCATCCGGATATACGGATTTAACAATATTGCCTTGCCAGAAACGCTATCTAGCAGTTATATGGCAAGTTTCCCTGAGGTTGACCCGGTTAAAATGAGAAAAGAGGCTGGTCTATTGTTGACCGCCAACGGTTTCCAGGAAATTATGACCAACTCATTAACCAAATCAGTCTTTAGTGAGCAATTGGACGGTTTTAATTCGGAGGAGAATGTTGAAATCCTCAACAAGCTTAGTGAAGACTTGGGTGTAATGCGTCAAGATTTGATGTTTACCGCATTAGATGTTTTGGCTTACAATATTAATCGTAGGCAAACCGACTTGAAATTTTATGAATTTGGAAAAGTTTACAAAAAAATTAATTCCAAATATAAGGAGGAAATGCGCCTTGGCATTTACCTGACAGGGAAAAACGAAGCCGAAAATTGGATTCGAAAAAATGAATCTGTAAAATTTCATGACCTCTATTCGGCAGTTCTAAAAATTTTCGATAAATTTAATGCGGAAAGTATTGAAAATGAAGAATTTCATAACGATTGCTTCGACTATGGCTTGAAGTTAAAAATCAAGCAAAAAGAAGTTGCTGAGTTGGGGAAATTAAGTAAAAAAACCCTGAAATTGAGCGGTTTGAAGCAAGATGTTTTCTATGCTAATGTCAATTGGGAGGCACTATTGAAAATGGTCAATGTCAACATCCAATTTGAGCCAGTGAGTAAATTCCCAGAAGTAAAAAGGGATTTATCGTTAGTAATAGACGACCATGTTTCTTATGATGAAATTAAAAAGATAAGCTTGAAACAAGCGCAATACTTAATCAGTAAAATAGATGTTTTTGATGTTTATCAAGGCGACAAAATCGAGAAAGGTAAAAAAGCTTATGCCTTATCTTTCACCTTGCAAGACAAAACAAAGACATTGACGGATAAAATTATAGATAAAACAATGGAGAAACTGATGAAGGCTTTCGAAAATGAAATAGGAGCTATAATCAGAAAATAAAATGGATCAGACAGCTACACATAACGAATTAAATGCCCTAGAGCGAAAAGTTCAATTACTTTTGAATGAATATCAAAATGCTAAGAATGAATTGAGAAGCTTAAAAGCGGAAAATGAAGAATTAAAGGCTGTTTTAAAATCTAAAGACGAGAAAATTAACAATTTTCAAAATCAAGATAAAATTAGTAAAATTGTAGGAAGTATTGGGAAGAGTGAAGCAGAAGCTTCTGAAATGAAGGGTAAAATTGACGATTATATTAAAGAAATTGATAAGTGCATACTGCACTTAACAAGATAGATAATAACCGGTTTATGAGAGAACTTTCAATCAAGATTAAAATTGCTGACAGGGAATATCCCATGACAGTGAAAGCGGAAGAAGAAGAAAGAGTGAGAAGAGCCGGAAAATTAATCAATGAACGATTGAAATCTTACAGAGAAAAATTCGGGATTGATGACAAACAGGACTTACTTTCAATGGTAGCTTTTGATGCTATAGTTGACAGATTTGGCGTTGAAGAAAATTTACACAGCAATGACGAATCGGTTTTGAATAAAATAAAATCTATTGAACATTTAATAAATCAAG
>QNXU01000180.1 GCA_003973485.1 Bacteroidota bacterium
AAGTAAATGGAAGACATTATATATGCACTGCAGTAAAGCTGAACTATAAAGAAATAGAAGAAATTAAAATACCTGATCAAGGAAAAAAGGTAAATAAAAAGGAGTTTGAAGCTATTACAGAGGAAAAAATGCAGGAAATGATGCAGCGATATAAAGGGAATGGAGATGGTTCTGACATTGAAATTGTAATTGGAGGTTAATCCTTAAAGATGAAAATTTTCTTAACATTATTGCTTTCAGCTAGCCTTTTTTCTGTTGTAGTATTGGGTCAAGGCAATGAGTACTACAGAATGGAAGGAAGGGTAGTGGATTCTTTAAATCAGCCCATTCCTTATGCTAATGTGCTCCTTAAAGACACTACCACTCAAGATATTAAATCTTTTGCAGTAACGGATGCCGCAGGCCGGTTTAAATTGACTGTACAAACAGGGATTTCGGTTGAATTAAGAGCCAGTTTTGTAGGCTATGTCCCTTTTGTAAAACATATCATAACGGATCCTGAGCGAATTCAAGATATCATCATTCCTTTGTCGCAAGATCATGGTATGATGGACGAGGTGCAAGTGGTTAAGGAAATGCCCGTCACCTTGTCTGGCGATACTTTAATTTATAAAACCGAAGCCTTTACCAAAGGCAATGAGCGAAAACTGGAAGATGTACTCAAGAAGTTACCTGGCGTGGAGGTAGATGAAGACGGAAGTGTTTCCGTGCAAGGGAAAAAGGTAGATAATCTTTTGGTAGAAGGAAAGAAGTTCTTTGATGGAGATAGTAAAATGGCCGTAAAAAATCTGCCAGCCAAGGCAATTGATAGAGTCCAGGTTCTGAAAGGCTATCATGAAAATTCTGCCTTGAAAAATGTGAGTACCAATGAGCAAATAGCCATGAATATAACTTTGAAGGAAGATCAAAAGGCTATGGTTTTTGGCGATGTGACCTTAGGCGCAGGCTTGAGAGAAAGTTATACAGCTCATGCCAATGCTTTTTATTATAGTGAAGATTTAAGCATAAATGCTATTCTAGATGCTAATAATGTAGGAGAACAGGCTTTTAATTTCAATGATTACCAAAGAATGAAACAAGCGCAGAATCCTTGGGGCATTCAAGCTGGGGCTCTAAAGATAGAAGAGCGTGAGGACAGAAGTGCAATTCCACAAAAAGACAAAACTCAAGTCCAAGAATTGGCAAGTAATTTCGGTGGTTTAAATATTAATTATCAGCCTTCAAGTAAATGGCAACATCAGGCGTATTTGATTGGGAGCACTGCCAATGTTTTGGAGCAGCAAAGTCAGCAAAGACGCTTTTTAAGTGAAGATGCACCCGAAGAAGAAAATAGCACTAGCCAACAAAACCAGGATTATGGTAGTGTAATGGGTCAGTATCAATTGGATTTTTTGGCATCTCCTTTTAGTAATTGGCAATACAAAAGTCAGTGGTTAGGCAGTCAAAATTCAGCCAATAGATTTTCGCTTTCCAATTGGGCAGGAGGACAGGAAAGTACGATTAATAGTGAAAATGAGGAGTGGAGTTGGAACCAGCAACTCAACTATTATACGCAGATAAACCCTAATCACTTAATATCGATTGAGAACCAGTTTTTGTGGAGAAATAGTCAAGGGGTAAATGCCTGGGATTTGCAATATGGCTTGGAAACCGAAGCGGATTCGTCCATTATTAGATTAGAAGATAGCCAGCAAGATATCAAAACATTACAATCTGAATTGCATTATTATTGGGTTTGGAATAGAAAAAACCATTTAGATGTTTCCCTATCATATCAGAATAGAATTTCTTCCTTGAATAGAAATTTAGAAAATGAAGAAGGTGAATCTTTAGAAGATTTTAGGATAGGAATGGAACGGAGCTTTTCCAATTTTGCAGCTGGACTACAGTGGAAATCACGAGTGGAATCTTTTCTTTTTCTTCCTGGAGTGAGTTACTTCTATTTGAATGACCAAAGGAATTCTATCAGGGGAGAAGAAAATTTAGAGGGAAATGCGCAACAATTTGTACTGCCTAATTTTAGGATTAAGTATGACATTAATAGTGTTCAAGGATTAAATTTTGTGTTTCAACAGCAAGTGAGAAGCCCACAATCTGAATGGTTAACGGAAGCATTCCAATTAAGGAATTATCAAAATATAGTAATGGGAAATGCTGCCTTAAGACCAGCATTCTATAATAGCCTGCAGCTTAACTACCATTTTTTCAACTTATTTAATGGGATGAATGCTTTCTTGTTTGCCAGTTTCAATAAAGTGCAACATTCATTTCAAGAGGCTACCAATTTTAATGGCTTAGTGAATAATTCAAACTTGATTAATAGCGAAGACCCACAGTATGATTTTAATTATAATGGTAAAATCGATAAGCGATTTAAAACTTTACGATTAACGTTTGAATCCAATGGGCTTTACCAAAGCTATGTTAATCAGCTGAATGAAGTGGCGCTTAAAAATGAACAGTGGAATCAAAACCACAGTTTAGCTTTTCAAACTAATATTGGAAAACACATCACAAGTTCTCTTAAATATGGATTGCAACTAACAGAATATGAAAATGGTGCTAATAGTAATCAATTCAATCTTCAAAGTATTAAAAATCGATGGGAAGCAGATTGGAAAGATAATTTTGAAATGAATTTTGATGTGGAATACCAATTATATGACGGAACCAACACCAAAAGTGATTGGTGGCTGGCTAATGTAGAACTGAGCTACGATTGGAAAGAAAAACCATGGAGATTTGATTTGCAGGTTTTTAATATTTTCGATACTAAATCAATAAGCAGAGATTATTTGTCGGAGTATTTTGTCAGTACTTATCAGAATTTTATTCAGGGGAGAAGGGCTTTATTCAGTGTAAACTATAATTTCTAAAGGAATTAAGAAAAGATAAAGCCTATGATTATTTAAATATCATAGGCTTTTGCTCTTGGATGATTTTTGGGTATTAATCCAACAAGCCAAAAACTTCTTGTAAGATTTCATTTACTCTAGCATTTACATTATTTCGAATATTAGCTTCCTCATCCTGAACTTTTAAGAATAAACCATCTAAACCTCTCGTAGTTGCATAAGCGGAAATATCGGATTCTTCAATGTTCTGTATTCCAGCAATTGAACCTAAAGTTTGATTTTCAAGAAGGCTTATTTGTAAAGAGGTATTTAAAATATCATTATACTCACTCACGAAATTACTATATACTTCTTCAACAGTGCGGTTTCCTATTGTTACAGAATTTACAGCATTATTAACCTTTGGTTCAAAAGTGTTGAATAAAGATTGATAAGTGTTATCTATTAGATAAGCAGTAGCAGCGGTATCAGAACCATATAAAATACTTTCTGCATCAGCGATAGTGATTCCGCCTATAGCATCAAAGAAGATAGGACCAGCTTCACTAGCAGCTTCCTCAGCAGCGCGGTTTAATCCTAAAATTAACTCATCTTCTTTATCAGCCAAACTAGGGATCCCTAAAAGAGGAATGCCCGTATTGTAAATTTGATCTCCAGTTATTGTTCCTAAGCCAAACACATTGATTTCAACTGCTTTCAGTGATGAAATTTGAGCTTCTAATTCATCAGGTAAAAGGATTTTGACCGCTTCATCTCTTAAATAACCATCCACTACTGCTAATTTGGAGGTAGCAGTATCTGTGCCCACTCTTAAGGCTTCTTTTAATCCCGCAGCAATGTCAATGGTGTTTTCTTGCTCTTCTATGGCATCATTTAATAAATCACAAGATGTTAAAAATAGAATAGACAGTATTAGACTGAATGTAGATAGATGTTTCATAATTGAAATGTTTTATATTATATAAATATCACAATAATTCAGCCAAAATCTTAAAATGTATATTAGAATTTAAAGGGTAAGTAATAAATCAGAAGCTTTTACATTTTACTAGATGTTTAGCTTTGCTTATGATCTATGTTTTGTTTACCTAATTCACCAATATAACTTCGAATTCCAATTATTTATTATTAAAGTGCTTTAGAATAAGTAGTTCCAATATTTATGGTTTTACTTAAAATACCATTTAAAGTTCATGCTGTCTTATGAAAGCTTCAAATAATGTAACTTGCTTTGCATTTTTTGTTTCAAAAAGGAAAGGAGCTACATCCTGCGCCATCTCCTTCATTTTAATCTGGCTACACTTCTCTAAAATAGCTTGTTTTAATGTTTTTGAATTCTCAATTCCTACTTTTAATGATAAATAATCATAATTAGGGCTAGTTTTACTTAATAGAAAAACAGTATCAAAAAAATCCCTTCCTTTTGGTCGAGGACGATTCAATATTGCATAAAACTTTTGAGATAGAAGAATATCTATTGGAGTAGTTAGTACTTCTGTAAAAACATCAAATTTATTTAAAATAAACTTTTCTGGTTCAAAATCAAAATGTTGTGCTTCTGTATCTAGTTGTATCAATATTTTTTCTTCCTTATGGCCAATTAATCCTTCTTTATAAAGTAGTTCGGGAAAGCGAATATGGCAATGATAAGCACCTTTTATTACATTTTTAATCTCAACTTTATAACCCTCATATTCTAAACCTTTAGTAATGATAGTAGAGAGCTTGGTGAAATCATCCTCAGTCAAATTGAAATTATCAAAATCTAAGTCTTCTGAAAAACGGCTATTATTGTGAATGATTCTTAAGCATGTACCACCAAGAAAACAGAATCTACTGGCATAAGTGGGATGGTCAAAAACAATCTGTAGAATTTTGAACTGTAAGTATTCTCTGATGATAAACCTTTGAAAAGGTCTCAGGCTTTCTGGGTAATAATTTAGGATTTCAGATAAAGCTAACATGCTGTAGTATACTTTTGAAAGTGAGAAAATCTTTTTTCAAGAGCTGTTGATTGAAATAGGGCTAAGTAGTTTTCTAATTTTTCTTCATCGATTAATTGCTGATATTGCTCTGAATTAATACGAAGCCCCTGCCAGTCTTTTTCTTTTTTCATTTGAGGGTTAAGATATAAAAAATCTAAAATAAGCTTTTCTGGCTTTGCTATTTTTAAAGGGAAACCTTGCCATTCTTTTATTTCATATCCAAAATAAAGTGATGGTTTAAGATGTCGATATGAAAAAGCCCCTAAAGTAGTTTCAAAAATAATAGTTTTACGTGAACTGATAGAGGTAAGCGTGAAAACAGCTTCAGGAATTAATTCATAGTAAGATAAACCAAATTCCATTGAAATATAAGAAGGACTATAAATCCGATTGGCTATCCATAAAAGGGTATGGTCTTTTATCTCTATATCAGTAAAAATGTACCAGCGATTAATTATTTTTTTGATATATCCTTTTTTCTGCCATTCAGCTAATCTACGTGAATCAAAAGCAGGGAATATTTTTCTTATGTCTGTTAAAGAAAAGACAATAAACTTTTGAAGAGCATCTTTAAAACTAAGGTAATTCATTTTATTTCCTTTTTATGTTAAAAATAACATAAAAAGGAAATAAAACAAACAGATTTGGAAGGGAATATTTTATAGCTTAGTGGGAGTTGTGAAATAAAACGAGTTTTATATAAGTGTTAACTCACCAAACCAGGATACCAACAAGTATCTAGCACATGAATTTTGGCAGGATTGAACCGAAGAAAGATATTATCATTTTTCTCAAATAATATTTTTTCATGAGCATGGATGACGACATGGGTTTCTGCACCAATATCAGCATGAACTTGTTGGTGATCACCAAAATATTGTGCTAGCACTACCTTAGCTGGGAAAGTCCCATCTTTTTCTTCAGTAAGGATTTCAATATTTTCAGGTCTGATGGCAATTAAAATCTGTCCTGTTTTATCGGTTTTTGCTCCTTTAATTTCACCAGCTTTCAATTTATAAGTCCCATTTTCTGCGGTGGCATTCATGGCATTTATTTTCCCGAAGAAACTAGCCACATAAAGATTTCTAGGTGTTTCGTACAACTCTCTTGGTGTGCCCACTTGCTGAATTTTCCCATCTTTTAAAATGGCTATTCTGTCAGCGGAGGAAAGTGCATCACGCATATCGTGAGTTACAAATAGGGCTGTGGCCCCCGCTTTTTTAATAATGCTTCTTACCTCTTCTCTAACCTGATCTTTCAAAACAGCATCCAAATTACTGAAAGGCTCATCTAATAAAATCAAACCCGGATTGGGTGCTAATGCTCTGGCTAAGGCAACCCTTTGCTGTTGTCCGCCTGATAAATGATGAGGATATCGGTTAGCATAACTGCTCAAACCCACCATATCGGTCACTTCTCTAACCCTATCATTCAAATTAGGAAATTGACTTTTGGATAAGCCAAATTTTATATTTTCTGCAACGGTTAAATGTGGAAATAGAGCGTAATCCTGAAAAACCATTCCGATTTTTCTTTTCTCGGGCTTCATGCTAAAATTATCATCCACCACCTTATCACCATTAATTAAAATCTGACCTGAGTCTGCTTCTTCAAAGCCGGCTATTAGTCTTAGTAGAGTGGTTTTTCCACTGCCGCTTTCTCCTACTAAAGCCAAAAGTTCGCCTTTATTGACAGTCAAACTTGCATTATTGACCGCATACTGAAGCTTTTTACCAAATCTTTTATGTAAATTTTTAATTGATAATACTTCCATCAGCTTTAGTGTTTTTCATTAAGCGATTTAAAATAATAATGGGTATGGTGCCAATAACGATAATGATTAGCGAAGGTGTTGCGGATTCTGCAATCATTTCATCGCTTGCTAATTCGTAGGCTTTGGTTGCCAATGTATGAAAATTAAAAGGTCGTAAAATTAAAGTAAGCGGTAATTCTTTCAAAATATCCACAAAAACCAAAATACCTCCAGAAATCAAGGCGCTTTTTATTAATGGTAAGTTTACCTTCAAAAGCGTTTTGAATGAACCTGCACCTAAAGAGTAAGAAGCTTCATCTATGCTATCTCCTGTTTTCTTGAAGGCTGCTTCAATGGGGTTTAAAGAAACGGTTAAGAAACGAACAATATAAGCAAAAGTAAGTGCAAAGATAGTTCCGCTAAAAATCAGCCCGATTTTCATATTGAAACTTTCTTCCCAGGTATCGATCAGAAATTTATCTAATCCCAATAGTGGAATCATAATACCAATGGCAATTACTGCTCCTGGAATGGAATAGCCTAATGCAGCAAATTTCGCCAAGAGGCTGAAAAATCTATTCTTATTTACTTTTACGGCAAATAAAATAATCACTGAAAATCCCACGCATAAAAAAGCTGCTAAAAGCGCAAGTCCAAAGCTATTAGCCATCAAAATCAGAAAATCGAAATCAATAATTTTCTTTATGGTTTGGAAAGACCACAGAATTAATTGAAAAACAGGAGCTATAAAACCTAAGAATAAAGGAATAAAACATACCATCCAGGCGAAAAACTTTTTCCAGCCTTTCAGTTGATATCTTTTAAGTTGTCTGCCAATTCTCGCGCCTTCATCAAATTTTACTTTTCCTCTCTGTAATCTTTCTGCCATAATCATGATGAAAATGAACCCCATCAAAATTCCAGATAAATTAATGGCAGAATTAGGGTCTCCAAAAGAAAACCAAGCTCTGAATATTCCTGTAGTAAAAGTGCTTACTCCATAATATTTTACGGCTCCGTAATCATTTAAAACTTCCATCATCACTAATGAAAGTCCACCGATAATGGCAGGGCGGCTGATGGGCAGTGCAATTTTAAAAAAGGTTCTCCAGGAAGAACTACCTAAAATTCTGGAAGCTTCCAGTAGGGTAGCGGATTGGCTCATGAATGTAGATCGAGCCACCACATAAACATAAGGGAATAATACTAGCGCCATGACTACGGCTACTCCCCAAAAATTCATAATGTCAATATATACTAAATCTGAAAAGCCAATATCTCTAAGAAATACCTGAATAGGCCCTGTGTAATCGAAAATACCTGCATAAGTGTAGGCAGCAATATAAGTAGGAATGGCAAGAGGTAAAATTAACATCCATTCAAATTGCCTTCTAAATGGAATATTGGTGGTGCTTACAATCCAGGCAGCTGAGATTCCCATAAGCAAAGTCAGAATACTTACTACGAGTACCAAACCAATAGAATTGATGAGGTAATCGGCTAAAACGGTATCCACTAGATGACCCCAAACGCTATCAGTAGTTTCCTCAAAAAGTTTAAAGAAGAGGGTATAAATAGGTAAGCCAATGACTAATACCAATGCAATTAATGCAAAGGACCAACCATTGGCATACTTTTTAAATTTTAAAATTGACTTTAGCTTACTCACAAATTATTTCCAACCCGCTCTGTCAAATATTTTAACTGCTAAATCATTGTTTTCTCCTAATACTGAAAGATTTAATGTATCCCTTTTGAAATCTCCCCATTCTTTCAAAGTTGGAGCCCATTCTACTTTTTCATTTACTGGATACTCATAATTCACACCAGCAAAAACTTTTTGAGCTTCTTCTGATACTAAGAATTCAATAAATTTAACTGCATTCTCTTTGTTTGGTGCATATTTAGCAACACCCGCTCCACTTACGTTGATGTGTGTTCCTCTTCCATCTTGGTTAGGGAATAAAATTTTAACAGCTTCCGCAACTTTCACTTCTTCTTCACTTGAAGAATTTAACATTTTACCTAAATAGTAGGTGTTAGAAACCGCAACATCACCTTCTCCAGCATAAACTGCTTTAATTTGGTCTCTGTCACCACCTTTAGGATCTCTCGCCATGTTTTTCACCATTCCATTAGCCCACTCTGAAGCAGCTTCTTCGCCATTGTGTGCAATGATAGAAGCCATTAAAGATTGATTATATATGTTAGAAGAAGAGCGAATTAATAATCTTCCTTCTATTTCAGGATTCGCTAAAGATTCATAGCTAGAAATCTTTTCTGCACTTATTTTTTCAGGA
>QNXU01000183.1 GCA_003973485.1 Bacteroidota bacterium
ATTGTTTACAAAACAAGAGAAATAGTCAGGCCAGATAGGTCTGAACCTAGACCAAAAAAACCAAAAAAGCCTTATTCAATGAATTACAAGAGATTATAACCTTAACTAAACGACATTGACACATGAATTATCAAGATAAGATTACGTCTAATCCCAAAGTTATGCTAGGGAAGCCAGTTGTGAAAGGAACTCGCATTACTGTAGAATTAATCTTGAAAAAGATTGCAGGTGGATATTCTTTTGATGAAATTATTGAAATGTATCCTCATATTAACAAGGATGACATTTTAGCTTGTGTGTACAGTCAATAATTTAAGCATAAATAAGTCTGATTAAGTTTTCCTTTCTAATAATAAAATGAAATAAAATAGCTTTTCTATCGCCAGCGTCTCGCTGGTGATGCTTACTTTTGCCTCTGGCAAAGAATACCAGCTTGTTTATAAAAGTACTCTTTAGGTAGCAAATGGTTAAAATCGCCAGAAGGCGGTAGTATTTTCCACTAGCCGGAGGCTAGCGGAAGTAAATATTTTTAAATTCGCATTGCTAACTTTGTATTATATAACCTCTACTTTAAAACGAATTATGCCCCCATTCTTCAAAACCCTAAGAGTAATCGAATTAGCCAATGTCTTAGCAGGTCCCTCAGTAGGTCAGTTTTTTGCTGAACTAGGAGCCGAGGTCATTAAAATAGAAAACCCCAAGACAAAAGGCGATGTTACCCGCTCATGGAAACTCAAAAGTGAAGATTCTGAAAGCTCAATTTCAGCCTATTTCTCTGCTGCCAACAGCGGCAAAAAATCAATTGCATTAGATTTATGGAATACAGAAGATTTATCCATCCTTTATAAATTAATCGCCAAATCAGATATCGTGATTGCCAGCTATAAAGCAGGAGATGCAGAGAAATTAAAGGTTGATTATCAATCGCTTCAATCAATTAATCCTAAAATCATTTACGGACAAATTACAGGCTATGGTGATGAAGATGAAAGAGTCGGATATGACGCCATCATTCAGGCGGAAAGTGGATTTATGAGTATGAACGGTGATCCTGACGGTAATTCTTTGAAAATGCCAGTTGCTTTGGTGGATGTTTTGGCGGCACATCATTTGAAAGAAGCAATTTTACTGGCTTATATCAATCTTTTGAAAAGCAATGAAGGTTCAAAAGTGTCGGTTTCTCTATTTGAATCTGCAATTGCTTCACTAGCCAATCAAGCCACCAATTACTTAATAGCTGGGTACAATCCGCAAAAAATGGGAGCAGAGCATCCAAATATTGCGCCTTATGGAACAGTTTTAAAAACAACCGACCATAAGGAAATCCTTTTAGCCGTTGGAACAAATTCTCAATTTCAAAAGCTTTGTGAAGTTTTGGGAATACCTGAAATTGCTGAGGATGATAGGTTTAAAACCAACACTTTAAGGGTAGAAAACAGGAAAAGATTAAACCAATTTTTATTGGAAAAAGCAAAATTATTCCCATCTGAAATGCTGATTCAAAAATTAAAAGCAGCTCAAATTCCAGCTGGAAAATTGCAACCTGTTGCTGAAGCATTGCACGGAAATGATGCTGAAAAGATGATTTTGAAATCAGCGGAAATGAACGTTGGATTACGAAATTTTGCAGGCAAATTATCCTTTATGGGAAAATCCTCCCACCTTGCCCCACCTCCAGAATTTGACCAGGACAGAGATGAAATTCTTGCTTTAATCTAGTTTTTAGCTATTCTTTTTGACATTTGAGTGTAAAACCTTCAGTTTAAACATTACACGCTTAAATTTTCATTGTAAATTTGTTTTTATCTGATAATCAAAAACTTGTGTGATTTGCTTCGTCTTAGAGTCTTGTCCTTTAAATAATTGATAATTAAGGGTTTGAGAATATTTATAAATGTCAATTTTTTAATTTATAAATTTTTCTAAAACATCTATTCATTGATTTTGAGCAACTTTTCTTTGTCTTTTAGAAGCCCAAAATGTAATCTTTTGAAGAAAAGTGTAAAAAAGTGGGGGAAAGTGGTATGAAATGTCGCATATTGTTTTAGCTTTGCATATAAGAAATTGTGTAAACTGTAAGCATGGCATTCTTCACCGGTGAATATGATTGTAAGCTAGACGCCAAAGGGCGTATGGTCTTGCCTGCCAAGATCAAAAATGCTCTACCTGAGGGTAGCGGTGATGAATTAGTGGTGCGCAGAGGTTTTGAGCCTTGTTTAGTGTTATACCCTATGCTCGAATACAAAAAGATTTTTTCAAAGATTGCCGGCTTGAATGAATTTAATGCAGAATACAGAAATCTACAGCGCAATTTCTTTAGAGGCAATGCAATCGTGGAACTCGATAGTGCAGGAAGGATTTTGATTCCTAAAAATATGATGGCTTTTGCTGGATTAGAAAAGGAATCCATTGTAGTAGGAATGGGAAATCGAGTTGAAATATGGGATGCATCAAAATATGATGATTACCTCATTAAAGACCAGAAAGAATTTTCTGAATTGGCTGAGAAACACCTTTTTGAATCTTAATCCCTATGAGCGAATATCACGAACCGGTTATGTTACAGCAATGTCTGGATGGATTGGCTATTAAGCCAAACGGCATCTATGTGGATTTAACTTTTGGGGGCGGTGGTCATTCTAAGGCTATTTTAGAAAAGCTAACCGATGGAAGATTATTAGGATTTGACCAAGATCAAGATGCTGAAGCAAATGCTGAAGTTATTGATCATCCAGGTTTTGAGTTCGTACAAGCGAATTTTCGATTCGTTAAAAAATATTTGAAATTATATGGTGTCAAGCAAGTTGATGGGGTTTTAGCTGATTTGGGAGTTTCTTCTCATCAGTTTAATAAAGCGGAAAGAGGTTTTTCTACTCGCTTCGATGCAGAATTAGATATGCGCATGGATCAGCATGCTCCTGTGACGGCTAAGCAAGTTATAAATGAATATAGCGAAGCAGATTTACATAAAATTTTTGGCCTTTACGGTGAAGTTCGGAATGCAAAGACTTTAGCATCGGCTATTGTTTCAGCTAGAGGGGCTAGTCCTATCAATACCATAGGAGAGCTAAAAGAGATATTAGGAAGATTCGCCAAACGCGGAAGAGAAAACAAATATTATGCACAGGTTTTTCAGGCACTTAGAATTGAAGTGAATGAAGAGCTTAAAGCTTTGGAAGAAGCTTTATTGCAAATGGAAGAAGTAATTAAGCCAGGTGGTAGATTGGTAGTCATGAGCTATCACAGTCTGGAAGATAGATTGGTGAAGAACTACATCAATAAAGGAAAATTGGATGGTGAGGAAGAAAAGGATTTCTACGGAAATGTTTTGAAGCCATTTAAAGCCATTAATAGAAAGCCTATTACAGCAGAGGAAGAGGAGTTGGAAATTAATAATAGAGCTAGAAGTGCAAAATTAAGAATAGCTGAAAAGTTATGAGCGAAAATACTTTTAAACAAAAGGACAAAAACAAAGCAAAGGATTCAGCTTCGGGAAGCATATTCTCAAGACTGGACAAAACTTTGGGTGGAAATAATGCCGAAGGCGGATTACCAGTGCATTATCTTCCTTATGTTTTATTCCTTGTGGCTATGGGCATTTTCTACATTGGCAACAGCCATTATGCAGATAAAACCACTCGAAAAATCGATAAACTTCATCAGGAAGTGGAGGATTTACGTGCGGATTATACGACTTTAAAATCAGAATATATGTTTGCTTCCAAGCAATCGGAAGTAGCTAAAAAAGTAAAGAAATTAGGATTAAAGGAATCTGAAAAACCACCATTTAAAATTATAGTAGAAGAAGGTGAATATTAAGAAGTCCATATTGCTTAGAGTTCGATTAGCATTTTTGGCTATTGTCATTTTTGCAGGAGCTATTATGTATCAGATTTTCCACATCCAGTGGATGGAAGGTGATAAATGGCAAAAAATGGCTGAGGAAATCAACATGAGCTATCAGGAAGTGAAAGCTACCCGAGGGAATATTTACTCTGATAATGGAAGCTTGTTGGCTACTTCTTTGCCTTTTTATAAAGTGGCTTTTGATCCAACCATTGCGGATGAACAATTATTCAGAGAAAACATTGATTCCTTAAGTTTGATGTTGTCTAAAAGCTTTGGCCGTAAGTCTACTTACTATAAACAGAGAATTACTTCTGCAAGGCAAAAAGGGAAGCAATACATTTTTCTTTCCAGTGATTTAATTGGTTACCAAAAGAAAAAGGAAATGGAAACATGGCCTATTTTCCGTGAAGGAAGATTAGGTGGTGGCGTGATTTTTACTAAAACCGACAAGAGATTTAGACCATTCTCTAATTTGGCATTTAGAACCATCGGCTTTTTAAATGAAAATGATTATGGTGCTGGTCTGGAGTATAGCTTTAACAAATATTTAGCCGGAACTAACGGGAAAGCATTGTTTCAGAAAATATCAGGTAGTAGCTGGAGACCCGTAAATGATGGTTCTGAAATCAGACCAAAAGATGGATTTGATATTCAAACTACCATTGACATCAATTTACAGGATGTTTCTGAATCAGCTCTATTGCGTCACTTAATTAGGCATGATGCTGATATGGGATGCGTAGTGGTAATGGAAGTGGCAACTGGAGAAATTAAAGCTATTTCTAATTTGAAGAAATTATCCAACGGAAAATATGGCGAAGTTTATAACTATGCAGTGGGAAGCCATGGGTTGAGAGAACCAGGCTCAACTTTTAAGTTGGCTTCTTATATGGCATTATTGGAGGAGAAAGATATTCAGCTTTCTGATTCTATCGATACTGGAGAAGGTGAGTTGAAGTTTTATAAAGAGAAAGTGAGAGATCATAAGCCGGGAGGTTATGGCAAGATTTCAATTGAAGATGCATTTGAGAAATCTTCAAATATTGCCATTGCCAAATTGATAGATGAGACTTTCCGTGAAAATCCTCAACGCTTTTTGGATTATCTCAAAACTATGGGCTTAACCCAGCCATTAGGATTTCAAATGGTAGGAGAAGGTAAGCCTAATATTCCACCTATTAAACAATGGAGTGGTATCACTTTACCCTGGATGGCTTATGGCTATGGTTTGGAATTGACACCTTTACATACGCTCACACTTTTTAACGCTGTTGCCAACAATGCTAAAATGATAAGACCATTATTAGTGAAATCCATAAAAAGAACGGATAAGGAAATTAACACCTTTAAAACCAGTGTGATTAGCGAGCAAATTTGTTCAAAAGAAACTTTGGATAAACTGAAAATCATGTTAGAGGGTGTGGTAGAAAATGGGACAGCATCCAATATTAATAATGCAGAATATAAAATAGCAGGAAAAACAGGTACGGCTCAAAGCTTGAAAGATGGTCGCTACGTTAGACAATATTACACCTCATTTGCTGGTTATTTTCCAGCCGATAATCCGAAATATTCAGCAATAGTGGTAATGGACAATCCAAAAGGCTATCAGCAGTATGGCTCAGATGTAGCAGCCCCAGTTTTTAAGGAAATTGCAGATAAAATTTATGCCTTGGATTTGAATATGCATGAGGAATATGAATTAGCTGAAAAGCCAGAAACCGGAATTTTCCCTGTTGTTCAAGCTGGTCATAAAAATGATTTGTCTATGATGTTAAATTATTTAGGCATATCGAATCATAGTGATGAGCAAGAGCTAGAGTGGGTGCGTGCTTCAATTCATAATAATTCTATCAAATGGGAACCAAATAATCAGCATCAGCAAGGTTTAGTGCCAGATGTTAGAGGAATGACATTGAGGGATGCATTATATCTATTGGAAAATACAGGATTGAAAGTGGAAGTGAAAGGGGGAAAAGGAAGAGTATCCCAACAATCACAATATCCAGGTTCAAGAGCATTGAAAGGAAGTACAATTAAATTAGAAATCGGTTAGTGGCGAATTTAAAAGACATATTATATAAAGTAAAATTGATTAGCATTTCTGGTGCTACTGATATTTCTATTGATGCCATTCAGTTCGATTCTAGAATTGTAGGTGCTGGTGATGTATTTGTCGCTATTAAAGGAACGCAAGTTGATGGGCATGAATTTATTTCTAAAGCTGTTTCTCAAGGTGCTGTAGCTATTGTTTGCGAGGATATTCCAATGGAGATTCATCCTGAAGTCACTTATGTGCAAACAGATAATTCAGCTAAGGCTTTAGGAATAATGGCAGATAATTATTTCGGTCATCCTTCTGAAAAATTAAAGTTGGTTGCAGTCACGGGTACAAATGGTAAAACCACCACTGTGAGTCTATTGCATCAGCTATTTATGAATTTGGGCTATCATACTGGCATGATTTCTACAGTTCAAAATCAGATTAATAATGCAGTTATTCCAGCCACGCATACAACTCCTGATGCGCTACAGCTAAATTCACTTTTGAAAAAAATGGTAGAGGCGGGTTGTAATGTGGTATTTATGGAAGCCAGTAGCCATGCTATAGAACAAGAACGAATGGCTGGTTTAAAATTAGCAGGAGCTGTTTTTACCAATATTTCACATGAGCATTTAGATTATCACAAAACATTTGATAATTACATTAAAGCCAAAAAGAAATTATTTGATGATTTGCCTTCCAATGCTTTTGCTTTGGTAAATGTGGATGATAAAAGAGGAATGGTGATGCTGCAAAATACTAAAGCTTCGAAATATACTTATTCCTTGAAAATGATGGCGACTTATAAAGGCAAAGTTTTAAGTAATTCGCTTCAAGGCTTGGAGCTTAATATCGACCAAAAAGATGTGTGGTTCAGACAAATTGGCTATTTCAATGCTTATAATTTGTTAGCAGCTTATGCTTCTGCTCATTTGTTAGAAGAAGAAAGTGAAGAAGTCTTGATGAACTTATCTCAAATCGAATTAAAGAATGGAAGATTTGAGCAAGTGCCAAATAATGCAGGAATTACAGCTGTGGTGGATTATGCCCATACTCCAGATGCTTTGGAGAATGTGTTGCAAACCATTGATAATATTAGAACTGGCAATGAGCAAGTTTTGACAGTTGTAGGTTGTGGAGGAAATAGAGATACAGCTAAAAGACCATTGATGGCTGAAATAGCTTGCAGATTTAGCGATAGAGTGATTTTGACTTCCGATAATCCAAGATTTGAAGAACCAGAAGCCATTATTTCGGATATGCAGAAAGGCGTTCCAGTATCTCAAATGAGGAAAGTTACAAATCTACCTGATCGAAAGGAAGCAATAAAATTGGCTTGTAGCTTTGCTCAAAAAGGAGATATCATTTTAGTGGCCGGAAAAGGCCACGAAACTTATCAAGAAATTAAAGGCGAAAGAAGCCATTTCGATGATAAGGAAGTAGTACATGAAATGTTGAGTTTAATACATAATAAATAAAAAAAAGAGAAAGGTGTTATATTATTTATTCGACTTTTTAAATAAAAAAATGGACTTGCTTGGAGCAGGGGTGTTTCAGTATATCTCGTTCAGGGCAGGTATGGCTACACTTTTTTCTTTGTTGATTACTATCACCTTCGGTAAGACATTGATCAATAAATTAAGAAGAAAGCAAGTAGGCGAGACTGTTCGAGATTTAGGGCTTGATGGTCAGATTGAAAAAGCGGGAACTCCAACCATGGGTGGGATTATGATTATTTTAGCCATTGTTATTCCAGTTTTACTTTTCTCTAAAATTGATAATATCTACATCATTCTACTTTTGGTTTCTACCGTTTGGATGGGCTTAATTGGTTTTTTGGATGATTATATAAAAGTTTTTAAAAAGAATAAGGAAGGATTAAAAGGCAAATTTAAAGTGATTGGTCAAATTGGATTAGGACTGATTGTTGGTTTAACTTTATTTTACCATCCTGATGTTACGGTTCGAGAATTTGGCTCCCCAGTAAGTGTTTCTGAAGGAGTTGAAATGGTGACCGAAACTTCTTATGAAGATGTGAAATCAATGGTTACGACCATCCCATTTTTTAAGGATAATGAATTTGATTATAGCAGCATTCTCCCATTTCTTCCTGATGGTTATACGGTTATTATTTATGTGTTGTGGGTAATTTTCATTGTAACTGCAGTAAGTAATGGAGCCAATATAACCGATGGAATTGATGGACTGGCGGCCGGAACTTCCGCAATTATTGGATTAGCTTTAGCAATTTTTGCCTATGTATCAGGTAACGCCATTTTCTCTCAATACCTTAATATTATGTTTATCCCCAATAGTGGGGAAATTGTGATTTTCTGTGCGGCTTTTGTGGGGGCATGTGTTGGCTTTTTATGGTATAATACGCATCCAGCTCAGGTTTTTATGGGAGATACGGGAAGTTTGTCTATAGGTGGAATTATAGCTGTTTTGGCATTGGTGATTAGAAAGGAGTTATTGATTCCTGTTTTATGCGGGATTTTCTTGATTGAGAATCTCTCGGTTATTATTCAGGTGAGCTATTTTAAATACACTAAAAAGAAATACGGTGAAGGGAAAAGAGTATTTTTAATGTCTCCCTTGCATCACCACTATCAAAAGAAAGGAATTCATGAGTCTAAAATTGTAAACCGCTTCTGGATTGTAGGCATTTTGTTGGCCATTATTTCAGTAGCAACATTGAAACTAAGATAAAGCCCCTTAACACGGCAGCTGGCGGGAAATTTAGGATGGCATAAAAAGAGAAAATTGAAATAGATAGAAATAAGTAGAGGTAAAGTTGAAATATGAAAAGGTCAGTACCGAAGGTCAGACTGGAGTTAGAAATAAAGTTGAAATAGATTAAAATAGAATAGAAATACGAGTAGAAAAAGAGTAGGAATAAATAGAAAGTTGACTTCTTAAGACTTAAAACCTAAAACTTAATACTTAGAACTATAAATGAAAGAAAGAATCATCATATTGGGAGCAGGAGAAAGCGGA
>QNXU01000313.1 GCA_003973485.1 Bacteroidota bacterium
GCTTATGGTGTTGTTTTTGGGCGAGAGGTTGAATTGCGATTAGATTACTTAACAACCGCAATTGAAGATGTGGAGATAGAAAGGGTAAAAACTTCTAATTTGGTAGAAGGCATGCCAGAAAGTGATTATGAATACCCTGTTAAATTGACAATCTCATTCAATAACAAAAACAAATTGGAGGATGTGAAGAAATTCACTGAAACACAATTGCTTAACAAATTGCAAGAATCATCTATTAGTCAACATGTTAGGTTTTCAAGTAGTAGCCAATTTGATTACAATGAAAAAGGTGATTTTATATATGCCACAACCTACGGGAATGGGGTTCCAAGACATGCTGCTCAATTATACGAAGCAATTTCCTGCTTATTGATCTTTTTACTTCTGTTTTATTTATGGAATAAAAATAGAAGTGGATTGGCAGATGGTAGACTTTTTGGTATCTTCCTGATTGCATGTTTTGGTTTGAGATTTCTTTATGAGTTTATAAAAGAAAATCAGGTTGCTTTTGAGGACGGACTGGCTTTAAATATGGGGCAGTGGCTCAGCATCCCATTAGTATTAGCGGGTGTTTATTTTATTATTCAGTCCATCAGAGCTGAGAAAAGAATTTAGGGGACTGGATCATAGCCTGATCCACCCCAGGGATGGCATTTGGAAATCCGTTTAGCTGATAATTTCGAACCTTTTAATAAACCATATTTTAATATGGCCTGTTTGGTATATTCTGAACATGTAGGGGTAAATCGGCATGAAGATGGAAATAAAGGTGAAATACCATATTGATAAAATAATACCGGCCATACGGCAACTTTTCGTATGGTTTTTGTCAGTATTTCTTTATTCAGTCTTTTCAAAATAGATTATTTTAGTATTTAAAATTATTCATAAAATCAGAAATTGTATTATAAATAGCGTAATAAATTCAAGAATAAATAGCAATACTTTATTTGGTATGGCTATCTTTCTGCTATTTTTTATGTTTGGTATTGTTGATGCCAATGCCCAGGTTTCTATTGATAAAGATTTAGGAACCATAGAAGTAGTCAATAGCCCTGCCGATAGTTTGCAAAATCGAATTCTTTTCTTGGAAAATATTCAAATAAAGGGTAATAAAAAAACAAAAAAAAGAATTATTACCAGAGAAATTGATTTAGAAACCAACGTAAGTTATACGTTTAAGGAATTAAAAGAGCTCATAAAATTAGATGAAAATAAAATCTTCAACACTGGCCTTTTTAATAGCGTGAAGGCTGAAATAGAATTTGCTGATAATTCGGGTAACAGTGTGAATGTGATATTCTTTGTAGAAGAAAGATGGTATATATGGCCCAGCGTTATTTTTAAACTGGCTGACAGGAATTTTAGCGACTGGCTATTTAATCAGGATGCCGCTACTGATCGATTTGAGTATGGCTTTAAATTTGACCAATTTAATGTAAGAGGTCTTAATGAAAAATTATCTGCAATGGCTCAGTTTGGATTTAAAAGACGCTTCTATTTTGGTTATAATATTCCCTATCTTAATAAAGATCAGACCTTTGGTATGGGGTTGAATTTTTCGTTTAGTGAGCTTGATCAGATTGATTATACGAATGTTGAAAACAAACGATTGTTTATAGATGCAGATAGTATTTTTGGAGATGATAATAGTAGGCAAATCATTTCAAATACATTGACAAGTAATGTTTTTTTTAATTATAGAGAGTCCTATTATAATACGCATACCATGCGATTGACTTATTCAAGAACCACCATTCTTGAGGAGATATTGGAATTTAATGAAAATTATTTAGGGCCAAATAGGGATTTAGAACAAGATTTTATAGGACTAACTTATATTTTTAGAAGAGATTTTAGAGATAGAAATAATTATCCATTAAAAGGTTTTTTGATTGATGGTAGATTGTCAAAAATTGGTTTGGGAGTATTTAGAGATATTAATCAGGGATCTGCTCAAGCTTTGCTAGCTTACTACAAACCATTAAAGTATAATTTTAATATAGCATCTTCTTTTACCGGTTTTACGAGCTATCCTAGTTTTCAACCATATCATAACATGCAAGGACTAGGCTTTGCAAATAATCTCTTAAAAGGATATGAACTGTATGTTATTCAAGGGCAACATTATGTTATGCATAAAACAGAACTGAAGAAAAGGTTATTTTCTATAGAAGCCAATTTAGGTAGGTTAATGCCACTAAAACAATTCAGAAAAGTTCCAGTAGCTGCCTATTTTAAAGTTTTTTATGATCAAGGCTATGTTCAAAATAATTTACCTGAAAACAGTCTTACTTCCACTAATCCTATTTTATCCAATAGATATATTTACAGCTATGGTGCTGGGCTGGATATTGTGACCTATTATGATGCGGTTTTAAGATTAGAGTATTCTGTAAATGCTTTAAACGAAGGTGGTTTCTTCATTAATGTGAAATCAGGGATTTAATCTAATTCAGATTTCTCAATCTTTTTCTTTTTGCCGAACCTGTTAAAATAATACCAATTACCTACTTTCTTTCCAGCTTCATAACTTCCTTCGTAGGTTTTTCTACCTTTATCATCATAATATTGCCATAAGCCTTCCTCTTTTCCATTTTTATAATCACCCATTTGAATGATTTGACCAGATTTATTGAAAAATTTCCAAGATCCATTAGAAATACCTTTGTCATAATTCCCGATTTGTCTCAGCTTTCCATTTTTGTAGAAAAATTCCCACTGCCCATGATAGCTGCTATTCAAGTATTTTCCTGTTTTTTCAAGTTGACCATTTTCATAAAAATATTTGGATTCCCCTTCTAAATTTCCATTTATCCAATTTTCCTTTGAAGATAATTGTCCATTTGGATAAAAACTTTTGATGATTCCTTCCAATACTCCCTGTTCGTAATTTTCAATTGAGTTTAGTTCACCATTAGGATAATAGAATTTCCATTCATCGTGCTTAAGGCCATTTTTTAGCTTTCCAAGAGCTTTTAGTTGTCCAGAGTTGTAATATAAAGTATCAGTTTGGGCAGAGATTTGAAAATGAAAGCTTGTTAATATAATTGCGCAAATCCAATATTTTTTATAATTTTTCACTTTCATTTTATTTATAACTCAAAGTTAATTTAATGACTCGGAGTTTGTAATTAAATATTCTGCATGAAATTATTCAACCAAATACTCCCCCTTTTATTATTTTTTACTTTTCAAATTCATGCTCAATCCATTTACGCTCCTGTGTCAAGCAGAGTTATCGGAATGGGAGATGCCTCCGTCACCATGGAAGGATATTGGGCTTCTTTTCAAAATACTGCGGGAATAACAACTACCGAAAGTTTGGAGCTTGGTGCTACTTATGAAAATAGATTTGGAATGCCAGGTATGGATTTTATGGCCGCTGGCGTAACTGGAAAAATACCTTTTGGATATGCCGCTTTAAATGTTTTTCGCTTTGGTGATGATTTATATAATGAGCATAAAATTTCTGTAAGTTATGCCACTGAACTTGGAATTATAAAAATAGGAGGTCGCGTTAATTATTTGCAATACCAAGTGCAGGATTTTGGAACTCAAGAAACCTATTCTATTGATTTTGGTGGGATAGCTGCTATAACTCCTCAATTGGTAATTGGTGCACAGGCATTAAATATTACCCAATCAAGCCTAAATATTAAAGCTGAACAAAGAGTGCCTACACTTTTAAAACTTGGTGTTTCCTATCGGCCAAGAGATTATTTTATGCTCAATGCAGAAATTGAGAAAGATATTGTAAGACCTGCAATGCTAAAGTTAGGTGCAGAGTACAATTTTCTTGAAAAATTTTACCTCAGAACTGGTGTGAATAGTGGCTCGTTCCAGTCTTTTTATGGTTTAGGTTTTAAATATTTAAGCTTTCATTGGGATTATGCACTTAGTAATCATGCGGAGATGGGTTTCTCTCATAGTCTTTCAATGCATTATAAATTGAGTAAGAAATGAGAAAAGTGCTTTTCATATACTCGATTTTATTCTTAAGTATTATGAATTGCTTTATTTCTAATGCCCAGGAATTTGATTTGGAAGATTTTATCGAAAGTAATTTCTCCGTTCAGGATGAAAACACCAATTATGAAGATATTTATGAGGCTTTATTTCAACTATACCAATCACCCATCAATTTAAATAATGCCGACCGACAAGATTTGCAATCCTTGCTTTTGCTTTCCAATATCCAAATTAATGAATTTCTAAATCATAGAGCGAAAAATGGTGATTTGCTAAGTATTTATGAATTACAAGCTATTCCTGAATTTGATCTAAAAACAATTTATGAAATTCTTCCTTTTGTTAAGGTTCGTGAGACAGGCTTGCAAGCCGATAATCGCCCGCTTTTGCAAAGGATCTTAAATGAGGAAAATAATTATTTGATTATAAGGTCTGATAGGACTTTGGAAGAAAAGCGTGGTTATGTTTCCTCCGATGAAAGAGAAAAACAGTATTTGGGCGATCCTTACAGAGTTTACACTCGCTTTAGAGTAAAGCATACTGATGATTTTAGTATAGGATTTACTACTGAGAAAGATGCTGGAGAGCAATTTAAGTGGGATCCAACTCGAGATCAATATGGAATGGACTATTGGTCTTTTCATGCACAATTAGAAAACCAAGGAAGGTTGAAAAATATCGTTTTAGGAGATTATCAATTACAGTTTGGGCAATCTTTACTATTTGGAGCAGGTTTTGCCATAGGAAAGGGAAGCCAAACAGTTGCCACAGCAAGAAGAAGTAATTTGGGCATTCTGCCTTATACTTCCGTTTTGGAAACCAACTTCTTTAGAGGAGCAGCCACCACAATTGAGCTGAATGATTACCTAGATTTGACTACATTTTACAGCTACAATCCCATCAATGGTAATGTAGAATTAGATTCTGCCCAAAGTGCTGAGGAATTTTTTACGTCTATAAGGCTGACAGGCTTCCATAGAACGGAATCAGAATTAGCAGGAAAAAATGCTATTGAAGCGCAGAATTTTGGAGGGAATTTATTGTTTAATACCAAAAGAGAGAATCTCAATATTGGCTTAAATTATATCCATACCATTTATGATAGACCCTTTTTCCGCCAGCCCAATAAATATAATCAGTTTGAATTTGGAGGAACAGAAAATCAGAATTACGGACTTTTTGCCAATTATTATTGGCGCAATTTTCATTTATTTGGTGAAAGTGCCATCAGCAGTTCTGGTGGTATTGGGGCAATAGGTGGGTTTATTGCTTCCATTACTCCTAGTTTGCAAACCAGTTTTATTGTAAGGAATTATGACAGGGATTTTCACACATTTTATGGAACTGCATTTGGCGAAAGCACCAGAAACATCAATGAAAATGGAGTCTATTGGGGTATGAAATTTCAGCCTTTTAAAAAGTTGACTTTTTCAGGATATTACGATCGTTTTAATTTCCCTTGGTTGAGATTTCGAGCAGATGGCCCATCAAAAGGGAATGAATTTTTAGGAAGAGTAGCATACAGTTTTAGCAGAGAGATAAAATTATATGCACAAGCCAGAGTGGAAAATAAAGAGCGAAATGTGGAGTTGGAAGCTAACCCAAATCTATATGGATTAGCCAATGCTGAAAAGAGAAATTATATCCTAAACTTAGATATTCGCCCTAAAGGAATAGTCTCATTAAAAACCAGAGCGCAGTTCAGTGAATTTTTATTTGATGGTGATTATTCAAACGGCATGGCACTGATTCAAGACATCAATTTTGATTTTGGTAGGTTTAGGTTGAGTACACGTTATTCTATTTTTGACACTGATGATTTTGAAAATAGGCAATATGTATATGAAAAGGATGTGTTATATGCATTTTCAATTCCAGCATATCAATATACAGGAAGTCGTTCTTATGCGCTTTTACAATATAAATTCTCAAAAAGGCTTCAAATATGGGCAAGATATGCTCAGTTCAGATATGTAGATCGGTTTACGGTTGGTACTGGCAATGAAGAAATTGAAGGCAATACAAGGTCGGAAGTGAAAGTGCAGATGATGGTGCGGTTTTAGGGGGTTAATCTAATTCTTTGATAAGTTCTTTTAATTCTTTGTCAGTGATATTACCTTTTTCTGATTTACTATAAATAGTGAGTAAGTAAACAAATTCATCTAATATTTTAACGCAAGTAATTACTCTTGCCCCACCAGACTTTCCTTTCCCTTTTGACTTGATTGCTAATCTGATTTTATAACAATCATTACCAAGTGGGGTGCCTTGATTTGGGTTTTCCTCCAGTGTTTCAATAAGTTCTAGTAACTCTTCTTTTAGAGATTTGTATTTTTTAATTAATTTTTTCGAATCACTTTTAAAATCAGAAGTAGTAAGTACTTTATAGCTCATTGAGAAAATCCTTTGCAGATTGAAGCTCTTTTTTACCTTCCTTGTGAAGCTGCACTTCTTTCATTCCCTGCTCTATACTATCAAGAATTTCCTTTTTAGTGGGCTCTTGATAATCATCTTGTGTTTGTATATGAATGAAGTCCAAGCTTTTAACGAAATTTAGAAAAGCAGCAGCTTTGTTATCATTTATATCTAATGTGACTTTCATACTTTTTTAATTATTAAGGAAACACCTTGTTGTTTTACTGACAAAAGTAATGTTAAAATAAGTTATTACTTACCAATTTATAATTTACTTCATATATTGGTAAATACAAAACAGCTTTTTTTAAATATTGGTTGCTTTAAATTTCGAATTCTAAAACTTACACTTTTATAGATAATCCTGTCAGGTTTCATTTCTATTGTGAACCTGACATATCAGTATAAAACTTTAGGTACTTCAAAAGCATTTGATTAGCGATTAGTCAAATAAACTCCCAATATAATTTCCACAAAACTTTTTTCTTCAATAAATTGTACATCAATAAATATTTTGAACTCTTAGCTGAATGAATAAATCAATTTTATTAGTAGTCCTTTTTATTTCAGTTCTATCAGCCTGTAAGTATACAACTCCTCCTGAAATGTTGATGGGGAAGTGGTATGTTGCTTCTGTGAAAGCAAATGGTCATGAAATGATAAATGATTATTTGGATCAAAATACCCGCTATCTAATATTCAATGAAGAAGGAACCTACCAAGTTGGTTTGCTCGATTCTGTTAGTGAAAAAGCTTGGATGATGCACTCCGATAAAAGTGAATTAATTATGATGCATGGAAGTCCATTTGATAATATTAAAAAATGGAATGTAAAAGCCTCCGATGAATTAGTTTATTTAACGGATAAGCATAACCATTTTAATATCACATTAAATAGAAAGGAAAAATTACCTGAAATACAAATAGCAGAAGAGAATGCTTTAATAGGTAAATGGATTATCGATAAAGTAACTGTTAATGGTTACGATAATTCTGATAAATATGCTTACCCTAATAGGTGGATTTTGTTAGCAGATAATGGTAGGTTTTATAATGGAAGTGATAATGGTGATCAAAATGTGGGCTATTGGAAAACAAATAGTTCTTTGACTCAGGTGGAATTTTATGATCAGAAAGAACAAAAAGAATCATTTATCACATTCAATATTGCTAATAATACCCTTTGGTATGAAAAGCAAACTGATGATTATGACAATCCACAAGTAAGGGTTTATTTTAAAAAAGTGAATTGAGTTTCATATTATCCACGATTTTACCCGACTATATATTTTAATGCTATAATTCCAATAAATTTTCGATATTCGTCATAGATAAAAATCTCATCACTATGACACGAATATTATTAGCATTTTCTTTACTACTATTTACACCTTTTTTCTTGTTGAGTCAGGTAGAACCTACCGATGCAAAATCCATCTTGGAAGGAATTGAAAACAGAAAAAAACTAGCAGAATCTTCGGTTTTGAAGAATTATCCTGCTAGAAATGTAGGACCAGTTATTCAAGGAGCCCGCATAGTCGATATTGCAGTCAATCAAAATAATATCAAAGAATTTTATATAGCATATGCTACCGTAGGTGTTTTCCATAAAAAAAATAATGCCAAAAGATACGTGCAAATATTTGATAATGTAGGCGCACTTACTTTAGGAGATATAGCATTGGCTCCAAGTGATGAAAATATTCTCTATGTTGGAACGGGAGAAAATAATTCCAGCAGAAGTAGTTATGCTGGTTCAGGTATTTATAAATCAACTGATAAGGGGCAAAGTTGGGAACATATCGGCTTGCCTGGTAGTCAGCATATTGGAAGAATTGTGGTTCACCCAGAAGATCCTAATACCGTTTGGGTAGCATCCATGGGAGGTTTATATTCCGATAATGAAGAAAGAGGCGTTTATAAAACCACTGATGGTGGTGAAACTTGGAACAAAACCTTGTATGTAGATGATAAAACAGGAGCAATTGATTTAATCATCCACCCTGAAAATCCTGATTTATTATGGGCAAGCATGTGGGAACGAAAGAGATATGCCTGGGACTTTGTAGGAAATGGTGAAGGATCCGGTATTTACAGCTCAACAGATGGTGGTGAGAACTGGAATCTATCCATGAATGGAATGGAAGATGATGAATTTACTGGTAGAATTGGTTTGGATATTTCTCAATCAAATCCTGATATTTTATATGCATTGATAGATTACCAAAAAGAAACTAAAAAAGAAAAAGAAGAACAAGAAGGCTTAGCTCCAGCTGACTTCTTGGAAATGTCAGTCAAGGATTTTCTTAAATTAAACAATGAAGATTTAGATCAGTATTTGAAGGATAATAGTTTTCCTGAAAAATATAATGCTGTAAATGTTAAAAAGGACATTGAATCTGGTGCTTATAAACCGAAAGCCTTAAGCGATTATTTGGGCGATGCCAATCAGGCTTTATTTGACACAGATGTGAAAGGGTCTGTAATTTA
>QNXU01000311.1 GCA_003973485.1 Bacteroidota bacterium
TTTCATACAAGATGAAAGTCCAAATGTCGAAAGCATTATAAAAATCAAAAATCTCTTCATAAAATTAATTTTATTTCAACAAAAATGCGTTGAACAGAATAAATTTAGCTAAATCCCCATAAATTAGTTGTATGTCAGTCAAAAATTTCTTCACACCAGATCATGTGCCCATTCAAAGGGTTCAGTTTGCCGGATTGATATTTGATATCCTAAGATTAGACAAAATTCATCAAGGAGCCTCTGGAAACAAGTTTTTTAAACTCAAGTATAATTTTTTGGAGGCAGAAAAAAATGGGTATAAAAAAATCTTAACTTTTGGGGGTGCCTTTTCAAATCATATAGTCGCAACTGCTATTTCAGCAAGAAAAAGTGGTTTTACTTCAATCGGTATAATTAGGGGAGATGAAATAAATAATCCAACCTTAAATCTTGCGAAAAAGTATGGTATGGAACTTCATTTTATAAGCAGGGAAGACTATCGAAAGAAAGAAGCAGCAGAGTTTTTAGATGATTTAAAAAGAAAATTTGACAATCCATTCATTATTCCTGAAGGCGGCACAAACAAATTAGCATTAAATGGAACTGCTGAAATCCATGATTATATACCCAAGCACTATAATTTGATAACAGCATGCTTTGGTACTGGTGGAACTTTAGCGGGTTTAATAGATGGAAAAGCCGATCACCAGAAAATTTTAGGAGTGTCAGTTTTAAAAGGAGATTGGGTAAAAGACGAATTGATAAATTTAGTAGGGAAAGATAGTGGCAACTGGGATTTGACCACAAATTATCACTTTGGGGGTTATGCGAAATGGAAGCATGAGCTAATTGATTTTATTAATGAATTTTATGAAAAAACAGCCGTACCACTTGATCCTGTCTATAATGGCAAAATGATGTATGGGCTTCTGATGGAATGGAAAAAGGATAACATCTCATCCGATGATCATATTTTAGCTATTCATTCTGGAGGTTTGCAGGGGATTTCAGGTTTTAATCAGCGGTTTGGTTTTGATTTGGTTGATAAATAGGGCATGCTTAAAAATACTGGCTTATCCTTCAAAAAATCTTACGTTTGCTGTAAAACTATTACACTTTAATGTCCACTGCCCCAATAAAGATATAAAATCCTTTTTTGTTATTTAATCTGTTTTTAAGCAAGTCCTAAATAGAAGGCTCGAGTATATTCTCGAGCTCTATTTATAATATTTCAATCAAACATCTAACCATTTCAAGGCCTCTTCCTTATTATTAAAATTTTTCTTAGGCATTCCGCTTTCTCTGGAAACCCCATCAAGTTGCATAATAGATACATTTTCTGAGTGTAATTCAGCAACTTTTTTAACACCCGCCTTAATGATTTTTTCCTGTGCTTTAGAGTGTACGTCTCGAACATCTCCTGGATGGATTGTCATCTCCGTAGCGTCTGTTAATAAGGTAAACCCTTTTGATAATTTATAGATGGCTTCGTCCCAATCCTGCAGATAGCCCGGAATGTCCTCCTTATTTCTCCAAAAACCATTGATTTTTAAAAATGCCCTGTTTCTTGTGATATCTACTTTTAAAGAATATTGCTCGTTTGTTGCAATTGTAATCATTATAAAAAATTTGTTTCAAATAAATATCCGACAAATGTTTAATTTTGTTTAGGCATAAAGGCCTTTTTCGATAATCCATACTTTTAACCGGATAAGTAATTGTATTATATTAATTTAATTTTGATTTGCTTAGGGATACCGCTTTTTTGCGGTTACATCAAGCCTTGGTGGGTGCTGTGGTGGAATGATGCACCTAATAGATTGAAGGTTTTGAAATACTATGGAATTCCCTTTATGCTGGTGCTGGTTTTAAAATTAGTATTATAATCCAATCACTGGCTGATTTTTTCTCCTTTGGACTTACGGTTATGCTTTGTTTCAATACTGATACTAAATCAATTAATCTGCAAATTCTATTCAATGTGCTGAAACCGTATGACCGATTGGATACCATTTCTGCTCAAACAAATAAGGCCGTGCCTACGGAACTTTTGTGCATGCTATTGATGTCTGTGTTAGCATAAGCTCGCCCCTCTGGGACTTAAAAGGTTTTTAAATTATCAAATAATCTATCTACTACTCGAAAAGCTAGCGCAAGCTCAATGTCGTTAAGTTAAGAGATAACCATAATACATGAATTAAGGATATAATCCAGAAAAGGTTAATTATATCTTTCAGTTAAATGTATCAAGTTGCTGTTTATTTTTAGGCTCGAAGGGCTGATATATCATAAAGTAGGGTGAAGCCCTACATATATAAATAAACAAAGAAAAAGCCCTGAAAGGGCGCAATGAAATGCCGTAAATTCATAATAATCAACATCATGCATCCTAAAAAAATCCCAACACTTAAATCAGTATATATCCCGATTTTTGTTATCAGATATAAGAAAATAAAGCCTTAAATTCATGCTTATTGCGCGATCAATTAGGGCTACTTATGGATAATCATGCACAAAACCCACATGCATTAAGTATTGAAGAAACAATGCGCTTGTGGGGATGTAAATTGGATGGGATTTCTGAAGAAGAAGTGAAAAAATTACGTACTGTCCATGGATGGAACGAACTTCCGACCATCAGTGCAATGCCCTGGTGGAAAATATTGCTTAAGCAATTTAAAAGCCTGATGTTCATTATCTTATTGGCGGCAGCGGCAATAGCATTTTTTGCGGGGCATCGAATTGATACCTATGTGATCATAGCCGTTGTGATTATCAATGCCAGCATCGGTTTCATTCAGGAATTGAAAGCGGAAAAGACCATCTCTTCCTTAAAGAAAATGATTGTACAAAAAGCCAGAGTAGTTCGTTCTGGCGTGACATCCATAATCCCTTCGCGAGAATTGGTGCCAGGCGATATCATCATATTAGAAGAAGGCGAAAACATTCCCGCAGACGGCCGATTGGTGGAGGCCAAAAACTTACAATGCACCGAATCCTCCTTAACAGGAGAGTCAATCCCCATCAGCAAAGACTGCGAGGCCATTCCTGAAGCCACAGTACTTTCTGATCAAACTAATATGATATGGAAAGGAACTTTTGTTGCTTCTGGATATGCTAAAGCGGTGGTCACCAGTACAGGCCTTAATACCGCCATAGGCGAAATTTCACAAACTTTAAGTGGCATTAAAAGAGAAAAGACAAACTTCCATAGAAAGACCAATATTTTGGCTCGTCAAATGGTCATAATTGCTATTTTGAGTATTATCTCATTATTTCTGGCCAGCTATTTTTCTGGGAATTATGAAATGAATCAAATAATACTGGTGAGTATGGCAGCGCTGGTGGCCGCCATACCGGAAGGATTGCCTGCAGTTTTAGCGATAGTTTTAGCGATTGGTTCTAGGCGGATGGCAAAAAGGAATGCTATCATTCGGGACTTTACAAGTGTTGAAACTTTAGGTGCTGTGACTACCATCATCACGGATAAAACCGGTACCCTTACCCAAAATACATTGACGGTTAAAAAACTGGGGGGACTTGGCAATTCAGATTATGATGTAAGCGGTGAGGGCTGGTCTCCTATTGGTAATTTTACAAAAAATGATAAAGTCATAGATCCCAATTCTGATTGGTTCTTATCAAAAATGAATCAAATAGCTGCTATTTCTAATAATTCGGAAATAAAGCACAACACCCGAAAAAATCAATACGAGTTGATGGGAGACCCTACAGAAGGAGCGCTTTTATGCATGTCCAGAAAGGCATGTTTAAATGCTGAAAATGAGGAGGACTATCAAAAATCAGATGACTTACCCTTCAACTCCAAATTAAAATTGCGAGCAACATTATACTCTATTGGAGAAGAAAAGGAAATTTTGATTGTAGGTGCTCCAGAAAAAATACTCCAACTATCTACTCAAATTCTTACTGAAAAGGGGGAAGATAAAATGCAAGATCAGGATCGGGAAGCACTCCACCAAAAAATTGAATCCTGGTCAGATGATGCCATGCGAGTAATTGCCCTTGCCTATAAAAGAGTAAATCCGAATACGGAAAAAATAAATGAGCAAGATTTGAATGAATTGGTTTTTGTGGGTATAACTGGCATGATTGACCCACCCAGGTCCAACACTAAAGAAGCTGTTGAAAAATGTAAAAAAGCCGGAATTAGAGTTATTATGGCTACTGGAGACCATATCAATACAGCAATAGCCATCGCAAAATCAGTCTCTATAATTGACCCAAATGATCATAAAGAAATTTTAGCCCTCACCGAAAAGCAATTGGCGCAAATGGATGAGCAAGAATTTGATGAGGCTATCAAAAATGTGAATGTATTTGCCAGGCTTACACCCAATATCAAATTAAGAATTGCGGAAAGGCTCCAAGCCATGGGAGAGCTGATTGCCATGACCGGTGATGGCGTAAACGATGCCCCAGCTTTAAAAAGAGCAGATGTAGGAGTAGCCATGGGCATAATGGGCACTGATGTCGCCCGAGACGCCTCTCAAGTTGTATTAGCAGATGATAATTTTGCCACCATAGTGGCCGCAGTGGAAGAAGGTCGGATTGTATTTACAAATGCCCGTCAGACAAGTTTCTTTTTAGTTACTACCAATTTTGCGGAAATCACTACTCTAATCACTTTAGTATTTATGGGTTTGCCCATGGCACTGACCGCTACTCAAATCCTCTGGCTTAATTTAGTGACAGATGGTGTTTGTGATATAGCTTTAGCGACAGAAAAAGGGGCATAATGATGTATTAGAAGAAAAGCCCGTAAACAAAAAAGAAAAAATCCTCAATGCATCGGTATTACCACTAATCCTGATTATGACCGTGATTATGACCACACTCTCTTTAATTGTCTATTTCCATTACTTGCCCGAAGGCATTGAGAAGACAAGAACAACTGTCTTTATCGTGATGGCATTTACTCAATTGTTTAATTTATACAATATGCGTTCTTTGAAAAAATCTGTTTTCAATATTGGCTTTTTTAGTAATAAATACATCAATATCGCCATTATGGTGTCAATTTTAATACAAATTACGGTTATTGAAGTGCCGTTTTTTGAAAGGATATTTTCTTTTCAAGCAGTAAGTGCTTTAGAATTTATGGTATTAGTGACAATGGCCTCATTGGTTCTTTGGAGTGGCGAGCTATATAAATTGGTTAAAGGGAAATTGGAGTTGGGTAAATAAATTCCTGAATGAAAGGGTTAGGGGTTTGAAATGGTAAGTGAGAAAATATAATCTGCAATAAATCAAAGCTTAAGTGCTAAAGAGAAAACCCAATAAAAATCATAAATACAAAAGACTAATATCATCGCTATCTAAAAATATCATGGCGATATTTAGATAAAAACAATGGACCAAACTCATATTCATCTCTTAATAACCCACCTTCCGATTTTTGGCTCAATTTTAGGTGGATTCGTTCTTGCATACGGTATTTGGACAAATAGTAACCCAACAAAAATTGCCGCTTACAACCTTTTTATAATTTCTGCCATTGGAGCTGGCATTGCCTATTTAACAGGTGAGGCGGCTGAAGAAACTGCCGAAAATATAGAAGGTGTTGCAAAAAATATGATTGATCAACATGAAGATTTTGCTGTTTTTGCATTAGTATCTTTAATAATTCTTGGAGTTGCCTCTATAGTGGGGATATTGATGACATTTAGAAAGCCGAATCACACGAGAAAACTAGCTTTTGTAATTTTACTGATTTCCCTAATTTGTTTCGGATTAGTGGCAAGAACCGGCTATTTAGGTGGCCAAATAAGACATACAGAGTTGTCACAGGATACATCTATTCTTTTTGAAAATTCAGAAAGCCAAGATGATGACTAAAATTAGTTGCTTTTTGAAAAAAGTTGAAAGAACCGATACAGTAAAAGCGTATTCAAAGAATGCCAACGAATCATTTCAATATTGCAGGTTTAAATAGTGAAGAAGTAGTTCTCGCCAAGAAAAGATATGGGCAAAACAAATTAAGCTACAAACAAGAAAGCACTTTTCAAGATACTGTAAAACGCATTGCTAAAGAGCCAATGGTCATCTTATTATTGGTGGCTTCTATTATCTATTTTATGAGTGGAGAAATAGGGAACGGCTTGTTTTTAGTGGTGGCCATTCTATTCATCACTTCCATTTCTTTATATCAATATTCAAGAAGCAAAAATGCCCTAGATAAATTAAAAGATTTTTCACAACCTTATTGCAAAGTTATCCGCAATGATAATATAGAGGAAATAAAAAGTGAAGACATTGTTATAGGAGATTGCTTAATGATTGAAGAAGGCACCTCCATTACTGCCGATGGCACTATTCTTCACTCAAATGATTTTTCAGTAAATGAATCTATACTCACGGGTGAATCGCTTTCAGTTTTCAAAGATAAAGAGAAAGAAGATAAATACGTATACAGCGGAACAACAGTAGCCAGTGGTTTAGCCATTGCCAAAATTACCGCAATTGGCAATGAAACCAAATTAGGGAAAATTGGCACAAGCCTAGAAGGTATAAACGAAGAGAAAACCCCCTTAGAAAGACAGATCACCAATTTTGTGAAATGGATGGCAATTTTCGGTGCCATTGTTTTTGTAATGGTTTGGATCATTAATTATTGGCTATCGCATAATTTATTGAGTAGTTTGCTCCATTCGCTCACGCTGGCCATGAGTATTTTACCAGAAGAAATCCCTGTGGCTTTCACCACATTCATGGCCCTAGGTGCCTGGCGCCTAATGAAGTCAGGGATCATAGTGAAGCAAATGAAAACGGTTGAGACCTTAGGCAGTGCCACTGTTATATGCACAGATAAAACAGGAACGCTTACAGAAAATAAAATGAGTCTGGCTAAATTATTTGTATTGGAAAGCAATAGGATAGTGAGCCCTGACGACAAGTTAAGCGATAATGAAAAGGAATTAATAGAGATAGCCATGTGGGCAAGCGAGCCTATTCCATTCGACCCCATGGAAGTGGCATTGCATCAAGCTTATGCGGATTTTACTGAAAATGACCAAAGGCCCCATTACAAGCTTATTCACGAATATCCATTAGGAGGTAAACCGCCTATGATGACACATATATTTTCGGATAATCAGGGTAACAAAATTATAGCTGCTAAAGGTGCGCCCGAGGCACTAATCAATGTTTCTAATCTTTCTGAATCTGATAAACAAGCCACTCATTCAGCTATTCAGCTTTTAGCTCAGGAAGGTTACAGGGTATTGGGGGTAGGAGTATCTAATTTTTCTGTTGGGGAATATCCCGAAAAGCAGCAGGATTTACCTTTTGAACTCAAAGGCATTATTGCTTTCTATGACCCTCCTAAAAATAATATTAACAAAGTGCTCGAAGATTTTTATGCGGCTGGCATTCAGGTGAAAATCATTACTGGAGATAATGCTGCTACTACTGCTTCAATTGCTAAACAAATTGGTTTTAAAAATTATAATAAAACCATTTCGGGAGATGAGCTGATGGAATTATCCGAAGCAGAAATGAAAAGCTGTGTTATGGAGACTACCATTTTTACCAGAATGTTTCCCGAAGCTAAGTTGAAAATAATCGATGCTTTAAAATCCAATAATCAAATAGTGGCTATGACTGGCGATGGAGTAAATGATGGACCAGCTTTAAAAGCCGCACATATTGGCATTGCTATGGGTAAAAAAGGAACCGAAATAGCAAAGCAAGCAGCCTCATTAATTTTAATGGAAGATGATTTATCTAAAATGGTAACAGCGATTGCTATGGGGAGAAAGATTTATGCTAATCTTAAAAAAGCAATTCAATATATCATATCCATTCATATCCCTATAATTCTGACTGTTTTTGTCCCATTAGCTTTTGGCTGGGTTTATCCACATATTTTTTCTCCAATTCATATTATATTTCTAGAATTAATAATGGGGCCGACTTGCTCTATTATTTATGAAAACGAACCAATGGAGCAAAATACCATGCTCAGGAAACCTAAGCCACTAAGCTCAACATTTTTCAATTGGCGGGAACTTTCTATAAGTATTATTCAAGGCTTATTTATAACAGCAGGAACATTGTTTGTTTACCAGTATTCAGTCTCTAATGGTTATAATGAAGCACTTGTACGTACCATGACTTTTACCGTCTTGATCACAGCAAATATTTTTTTAACCTTAATAAATCGCTCCTTCTATTATTCCATTTTGAAAACTTTGAAATATAAAAACAATATGGTTTTGTTCATCATTTTGACAACAATTGCCCTTGTCGGATTGATGCTATATGTAAATCCTTTCACAAGCTTTTTTGAATTCGAAAGCTTGAATCTAAAGCAATTACTACTAAGTGTATTGATTGGTTTTATCTCGGTGATTTGGTTTGAGCTTGTAAAAATTTTCAAAAGAATAAAAACAAGTGATGATAAGAAAGAACGGTTTTCAATAGCAAAGACTAACAAGCAGGGGTTAAGTACTTTTTAATTTGGCTAAATAAAGAACTTAAGGTGTTTTTTTAGAAAAATCATTTCTAAATGTACCAGTATTATGATCGCTTAATCAAATACCGCAGTAGAAGTTTTTAGAATTTTTGGATAAGTATTCTCAGGTTTCTAGGTAATAGAAAACTACTTCCTTCCTACAAATCTAGAATTTCGAATACTAGCTTCCTTAATTTCAAGTCAAAAAAAAAGGAGTCAATCAGATTGACTCCCTTTTACTTATAGGGCT
Source organism: Bacteroidota bacterium (assembly GCA_003973485.1). Lineage (GTDB taxonomy): Bacteria > Bacteroidota > Bacteroidia > Cytophagales > Cyclobacteriaceae > Marivirga. Next base: position 8,706 of record QNXU01000311.1, read on the forward strand.
CAACAATAAAGTTTGAACACTTGTTTAAAAAGGTTTGAACATAATTTTTAGACTTTGTTTAAAAAAGTTTGAACAAAAAATCTTAACTATAGGAAATGAATCAAAGGTATTAGTTACTAATTTAGACTTATAATAAGATTTTTTCAAACATTAACATTTCAA
>QNXU01000254.1 GCA_003973485.1 Bacteroidota bacterium
AATACAAAATAAAAAGTCCAATTACGATACGGATGTTTTTACTCCCTTATTAGATGAAGTAGCTAAGATTTCGGGTAAAAAATATGGGGAGCTTAGCAAAATCGACATTGCATTCCGTGTAATTGTAGATCATATCCGAGCAATTTCTCTTTCAATTTCTGATGGGCAATTACCATCTAATAACAAAGCTGGTTATGTAATCAGAAGGATTTTAAGAAGGGCAGTTCGTTATGGGTATACCTTCCTTGATTTAAAGGAGCCATTCCTTTATAAATTAGTTCCGATTTTAGCCAAGCAGTTCGAGGAGGTTTTCCCTGAATTGAAAGCTCAGCAAGAATTGGTTGAAAAAGTAATTAAAGAAGAGGAGACAGCTTTTTTAAGAACTTTAGAGAATGGATTAAAAAGATTAGACAGCATTAATGCTGAGTTATCTGAAAACAAAAATACCACTATTTCAGGTGCAGTGGCTTTCGAATTGTATGATACTTACGGTTTTCCATTGGATTTGACTGCATTGATTGCCAAAGAAAATGGCTTAACAGTAGATGAAAAAGGCTTTGAGCAAGAAATGGCCAAACAAAAAGACCGCTCAAAATCAGCAGCCAAAATGGAAACAGGCGATTGGCAGATTGTGAGTGAAGGTAGTGATGTTGAATTTGTTGGTTATGATGAAGTAAAGGCTGAAGCTAAAATTTTGCGATATCGCTCAGTAAAAAATAAAAATAAAGAGCAAATCCAATTGGTGTTGGATAAAACGCCTTTTTATGCTGAAAGTGGTGGACAAATAGGCGATACGGGTATTTTGAAAGTGGGAGATGAAACCATCAAGGTTTTGGATACCAAAAAGGAAAATGATCTGATTGTGCATTTTGTAGATAAAATTCCTTCAAAATTGGAAGCTCCAGTTTATGCAGAGATCGATAATAGCAGAAGAAGGAAAATAGTATATAATCATTCTGCAACTCACCTTTTGCATGCTGCCTTGAGAGAAGTTTTAGGAGACCATGTACAACAAAAGGGTTCTTTGGTATCGGATAAATTATTAAGATTCGATTTTTCACATTTCTCTAAAATGACGGATGAAGAAATTCTGAAAGTTGAGCGTAGAGTAAATGAAAAAATCAGAGAGAATATACCACAGCAGGAAGAGCGAAATATCCCAATAGAAGAAGCTAAAGCTAAAGGCGCTATGGCGCTTTTTGGAGAAAAATATGGCGATAATGTAAGAATGATTACATTCGATCCGAATTATTCTGTTGAGCTATGTGGAGGAGTGCATGTACCGGCTACCGGAAACATTGGGCAGTTCAAAATTACTACTGAAACTTCTGTAGCGGCTGGAATTAGAAGAATTGAGGCTGTGACGGGAGAGAAAGCAGAAGAATACAATTTAAATCAAGAAGCAATTCTAAAACAAGTAAATGCTTTATTGAAAAGCCCGAAAGATTTAGCTCAGGCGGTGGAGCAGTTGATGAAAGAGAAAAATGAGCTTCAAAAAGCTTTAGAAAAAGAGCAGTCAAAACAAGCGGGGGCATTAAAAGATGAATTAATTAAGAATGCCGAAAAGCAAAATGATATTACGGTAATTATCAGTGAAATCACTTTACCCAATGCGGATGCTTTAAAGAAATTATCTTTTGAATTGAAAAATGAGGTGGAATCATTATTTGCAGTTTTAGCTTGTAATGTAGATGGAAAACCGCAAATTTCAGTGGTGATTTCAGAGAATTTGGTGGAGAACAAAGATTTGAATGCTGGAAAAATTATTAGAGATTTAGCTAAAAATATCCAAGGTGGAGGCGGAGGTCAAGCTTTCTTTGCCACAGCAGGTGGTAAAAAATTAGAAGGCTTATCTGATGTAGTATCGCAAGCTAAAAACATAGCTAAAGAATTATAAAATATGTCTTTAGACAAATCCATAAGAGATAAATACACAGTTGTAATCGGTCTTGAGGTGCATGCGCAGTTATTGACGGAAAGCAAATTGTTCTGTGCGGATGCTACTGCCTATGGGGCAAGTCCTAATACGCATATTAGCCCGATTTCATTGGGGCATCCCGGTACGCTGCCAAAGCTAAATAAAAAAGCAGTGGATTATGCTATTAAAATGGGCTTGGCTTGCGAATGTAAAATCACTGAAGAAAATATCTTTGCCAGAAAAAACTATTTCTATCCAGATTTGCCCAAAGGCTATCAGGTTACTCAAGATAAAGCTCCTATTTGCGTAGGCGGAAGGGTCTGGATAAAAGCTAAAGGCGAAACTAAGGAAAAGGCCATTGCTTTGAATCGAATCCACATGGAGGAAGATGCGGGTAAATCTATTCACACAGAGGATGCAAATGACACTTTGGTGGATTACAACAGAGCGGGAGTTCCTTTGATTGAGATAGTGACAGAGCCAGATTTACGAAGTGCGGATGAAGCTTACGCATTTTTAACAGAAGTGAGAAAGCTAGTGCGCTATTTGGAAATCTGTGATGGGAATATGGAGGAAGGCTCTTTAAGATGTGATGCCAATGTTTCTGTGATGCTTTCTGACGCCAAGGAGTACGGCAGCAAAGTGGAGGTTAAAAATATGAATTCTATCAGAAATGTGCATCGGGCGATTGAGCATGAGGCAGAAAGGTTAATTCAATTGATAGAAAATGGAGAGAAAATAATTTCAGAAACACGTGATTTTGATGCGGCTACAGGGACTACTTCCAGTTTAAGAACAAAAGAAGAATTGAATGATTACCGATATTTCCCGGAGCCAGATTTATCTCCTTTAATTGTAGATGAAGCTTGGATTGAAGAAATTAAATGTCAAATGCCTGCGCTTCCGCGTGAGCTACAGCAAAAATTCATAAAGGAATATGGAATTCCAGAATATGATGCTCAGGTGTTAACTGATAATAAAGAAATTGCTCAATATTTTGAAGCCTTATGTCAAGAGACTTCTAATTATAAATCAGCTTCCAATTGGCTTATGGGAACGGTTAAATCTTATTTGAATGAGCAAAATATCGGAATTAGAGAGTTTTCTATTTCACCTGAAAAATTAGCAAGCCTGATACAATTGGTGGATGATGGAAAGGTGAGTAATACAGTTGCTAACCAGCAGATATTTACGAAAATGCTGAGAAGTAAAGCGCTTGATGCGGAAACTATTGCCATTGAAGAGAACCTATTACAAGAAAGTTCGTCTGACAGTATTCAGCCAATTATTAATGAAGTTTTGAATGACATGGCTGATAAAGTAAAAGAATATAAATCAGGAAGAAAAGGATTGATTGGCTTATTCGTTGGGGAAGTGATGAAAAGGAGTAAAGGAAAAGCTGATCCTAAAAAGACAAATGAATTATTAAAACAAACTTTAAAATAGAATATGAAAATTATTTTGAGAAATAGCGCTTTAGCAATTTTAACTGCTTTATTCATAGTAGCATGTGGAAGTGATAAAGAAGAAAAAGCGGGCACCACTATTAGTGGTACCATTGAAAACCCACAAGACCAAGGTGTAATCACTTTGTCTAAAATTAGTGGGGGAAAGAGAGAAGTTGTGGATACCTTATATTTAGATGCAAAAAACACATTTGAATCAACAGTAGAAACTGCTGGTCCTGAGTTTTACCAAGTTAATTTTTATAATAATCAGGTCGCTACTCTAATTGTAAATGATCAGGATTTAGAAATAGTAGCAGATGGTGGAGATAGAAATGGTAAACTAGAGATTTCAGGCTCCAAGGATATGGAGTATATGAGCCAACTGCAAGACATCATGAAAAAGCAGAATGAGGAAGTGCAGGAGATTAATAAAGAATTCATGGCGGCTCGTAAAGCGCAGGATGATGAAAAAATGAAAAATATCCAAGACGATTTTCTTTTGATGCAGGAGAAGAAGAAAGAAAATATTAAAAAGCAGGTAGAAGAAATGTTGCCCTCTTTAGCCGCTATTCAAGCGATGAATTTTTTCAATCCAAATGAGGACTTTGAGTTTATGCAAAAAGTAGCGAATACTATAGCCGAAGCACACCCTAATTCTGAAATGGCTACTTTTTATAAAAAGCAGATGGATGAAATGGCTAAAATATCAGTGGGTGCACAGGCTCCTAATTTCAGCATGCCAACGCCAGAAGGAGAAGAAGTAAGCTTGACGGATTTTAGAGGAGATTATGTGTTAGTTGATTTTTGGGCTGCTTGGTGTAAACCTTGTCGTCAAGAAAATCCGAATATTGTAGCGGCATACAATAAATATAAAGATGAAGGTTTCCAGATTTTAGGAGTTTCATTGGACAAGAAAAAGGAAGACTGGCTTAAAGCAATTGAAGATGATAATCTAGAATGGACGCAAGTTTCAGAATTGAAATATTGGCAAACTCCAATTGTACAGGAATATAAAATCAATGGTATTCCGTTTTCATTGTTATTAGATCCTGAAGGAAAAATTGTAGCCAAAAATTTAAGAGGCGAAAGATTACACGAGAAATTAGCCGAGATTTACGGTGGTTAATTTTTGAAGGTTGATAATCTAGAAAGCCCTGATTCAGTATTGTTTCAGGGCTTTTTTTTTATCAATAGTTGAGGAAAGGTATTCTTATTGTACTGTGCTAGATTAGATTGTCATTCCTGTGAAGGTAGGAATCTTGTCTTATTGAAACTTCGTTTCAATATCTTGTCATTTGGCAATTCTTTATTCAGGTGAACATTCTACACTTGACAACACATTCTTAAATTTTAACCAAAGGTTAAAATCGGTAGATCCCTTTCTTCAAAGGGATGACGCACAGAATTAAGTGCGCAATATGATAAATAGTTGATCACAATTAATAGGGATAATTCACTTCACATCAACCCCTTCTTAAAAGTAATCGTAAATTTAGTCCCTTTATCTACTTCACTTTCTACTTGAATATTTCCTCCTAAGCTCGTTACATGCGTGTGGACTAAATACAGGCCAATTCCTTTGCTGTCCTCATTATGATGAAAAGTTTGGTGTAAGCCAAAAATCCTGTCTTTTACCTTTTCAATGTCAAAACCTATTCCGTTATCTTCATAAGTAAGCTCTATTTTAGCAGGTAAATCTTGAGTTTTAATCCTTATTTCAGGTGTTTTTTCTTGAGCAGTATATTTAATACTATTGGTAATTAAATTTAGAAAAATGCTTTCCAAATAATCTCTTTTAAATTCAACTGTAGGGCAGTCTTTAAAATCTATTATAAATTTAGCCTCGGATTTGCTCACTAAATTATTGATGGATTCTAGCACAGAATCCAGACATTTTTCAAATGAAATGGGTTCTACTTTTATGTTTGGGCTATTGGTTTCAATCAGTGAATTGATGTATAAATTCATTTTCTCTTTTAACTGCTCAGCCCCTTTTTTCAATAGTGTGATTAGTTTTTTGTTTTTATCATCTTCAATTTTGTCTAAATCAATCATATCTAAAATTGAATTCAGGTTATTGACAGGTGAGCGCAAATCATGAGAGGTTTTATAATTGATTTGCTCAAAATTCTTATTGCTTTTGGAGAGTTCTGCTAACTGCATATTTCTTTCCGCTTCCAATCTTTTTTTGTGTGAAATGTCTTTTGCAATGGCAAATATCACTTTGTCCTCTTCGGATGGAATAGAAGTCCATGATAACCAGACAATTTTGCCTTTTTTGGTAATATATCGGTTTTCAAAATAATGGAGATCGTGGGCTTTGGTCAGGTTTCTCCTTGCTGAAGCAGTTGTATTTTGGTCATCAGGATGTACGAAATCGTTGATGGGTTTTGAATACAATTCTTCAAATGAATAACCTAGCGTCTTAGAAACGGCAGAATTTACTTTTTTGAAATAGCCATCGTAACTGGCAATGCAAACTAAATCAGTGGTGAGTTCAAAAAATCTTTCAAAATTAAAAGTAGTAGTACTCATGAAAAGTATTCCATTGAAAATATGATTCTTTAAAGATAATGTTTTTTATATTAGAGTAGAGAAATATTCTGACTGAATAGAAGAAAATGTCTAAATTGACCTTAAAAGCCGATTGTCGGGTTAATGTCGGCTATAATCCATTTTAATTCGTTTTATTTTAAGGTTTAAAAAAGCTACTTGCCATGGTCAACAAAACAGTATATAACATGCAACAACCTGAATTAGGCCATAAAATCCAAAATTGGAGAAAGGCACAAGGACTTACGCAAGAAGAGCTTGTAGAAAAATGTAATTTAAATGTTCGTACGCTTCAGCGAATTGAAGCGGGAGAAGTACTTCCAAGAAGTTATACCATCAAATCCATACTGGAAGTATTAAACGTAGATTTTTCAGAACTTAATTTGAAAGAAGATCAACAAAAGCAATTTTCAGATTTACTTGGAAACAAGAGATCATATTTTAAATGGGGAGCTATAATAGGTATTATTTATTTGTGCTTGTCCTTTGTGGAGGGATTTATGGAAGTGGGCTATTATTATTGGCATGATAGTGAGCGTGATGTTTCTGGTGTAAATTACAGCTTAGTGAAAATAGGAGTGATGCTTACTTTTGCTGTTTTTTATTTTCCGATCTATCTAATTGGCAAAGCATTAAATGATAATTTAATAAAAATCAGCAGTCTATTCCTAATTGTACTCATCCTGATTAGCAATATTAATGACATAACGGTTTTTTATACAAGCTATATGTCATTGGCATCAGTTATGGTTGTAAGAAGTGTTATGTTTGGAATAGGCTATATTCTGCTTGGAACAGCCTTCGTAATAAGACAAAAATCATTGGGTACACTTTCTTTAGTGACAGGGATTTTTGCCATCGTAACTGGTTTAGGGTTTGTTAGCGTTTTAATGGCGATTCCTGCTTTATTTACTTTAACCATCTTTGAAATACTATTATTAGTTCTGATCGTTAAGGCAATGAATGCTAATGAGGTAAATACTGAAAAGACTGGAGATAAATTATCTTCTGTCGCTATTTAGGTTTTGATATCATCTTAAAGAATTTTATAAAGCTTCTAACTGTGTTCTGTGCGTCATCCTCGCGTAGGCGGGGATCTTTTGATTTTAACCTTTGGTTAAAATATTAAGAATGAATTTTAAAGTTTAGGAAGTACATTTAAGTCCAGAATGTTCAAAAAATAAGGTATTGAAACGAAGTTTCAATATACAAGATCCCCGCCTTCGCGAGGATGACGCACGGATTTAACTGAGTAGATTTATTAATTCTATTATTTTATGAAAACTGAATTTGCCTTAAAAACTTGACAAAAAGTTAGGCGCATATTGAATATTTATTTTCATTAAATTGTTCAGGCGTTAAATAGCAAAAAATGCTTTCTAACTATTTTTATGAGATAATACTTGCCTAAGAGTATATGAAAAAAGGATACTGATTCATTTTCAGTATCCCTTTTTAATTTATTTTAAGATCAAATTTTAATCCTTCTGAACACCAGGTACATTCTTAGGTCTTTTGGTTTGCCATTCAAATTTCTCAGCTTTCTTTTCAATAGGCGCTACTTCATCCAAAGTATTGGCATCATAAACTCTACCATTCTTGATCACATGAGTTAGGGTGTTAGAATTTCTGATTTCTTCCAGTGGATTTTTATCCATAATTAGTAAATCAGCCAATTTTCCATTTTCAATACTTCCTAAATCGCCTTCTAAACCTAAGGCTTCTGCTCCTAAAATTGTGGCAGTTTTCAAGGCATCCATATTGCTCATGCCTCCACTTGCCATCGACCACAATTCCCAGTGATAGCCCAATCCTTGCAATTGACCATGGCTACCCACTCCGCCAATACCATCTGCTTCCACTAAATCTTTCATGAATTTCGCATGCTTAGGGAAAACATGTTCCTCTTCCATAAACCAAGCACCTCTTCTGCGAGATTTCTGTGCTAATTCCTCATAAGGAGTAAAATATTGAAGCTTTTTATCGTGATAGACATCTTCTGTAGCGTAATAAAATTCTTCTGCCCATGGGCCACCATAAGAAACCAAAAGGGTAGGGGTTACGGCCATCTTAGATTCAGCTATGGTTTGAACTGCATCTTTGTAAATCCCTACAATTGGCAAACTGTGCTCATGACCTGGATAGCCATCCAATAATTGCGTCATATTCAGTTTGTAATCCAGCCCGCCTTCAGTAGTCGGCATCAACTCTAGTTCCTTAGCGGCCATAATAATCCATTGTCTCTGCTGACGATTTCCCACTAAATACATTTTAATGCTCTTAGTGTCATAGTATTCGCTGTACTGCTTCAAAACTTCTTTAGCGTGCTCCAAAGATTTGATTTTGTACATCCAATAGCCAACGCCAGGGCCAGTACTGTACACTCTAGGGCCGTGAATCATTCCTGAATTCACCATGTCTGAATAAGTCAAAACATCAGTGGTGGCAGTTTGCGGATCACGAGTGGTAGTAACGCCATAAGCTAAATTAGCCGAGTAAATCCAAACCTGATTTTTATGTAATCCCCAGTTTGGCCACATGTGGGCGTGTGTATCTACAAATCCTGGTGTGATGGTTTTACCTGAAGCATCAATGGTTTTTGTCCCTTTTGGAATTTCTAAGCTTCCACTTTCTCCAAGAGCTTTTATACGATTATTTTCAATCAAAATATCACCATTTTCAATTACACCCGCATCTGTCATTGTGATAATTCTAGCGCCTTTCAATAAAATATTTCCTACAGGGATATCTTTTTCGTAAGCCACTTTTATTTTCAGTTCTTTAGCTTTGAAGCCCTCTTCTTTGTCTTCCTTTTCGTCATCTGATTTTTCTTCTTTTTCATCATCATCTTTCTCCTTGTCTTCAGAATCATCCTTCTCTTCCTCTTTCTTTTTA
>QNXU01000255.1 GCA_003973485.1 Bacteroidota bacterium
ATCTCGAAAAAACAGGAAAAATTTAAGATTTTGAAAATAATCTTGGATTTTTCTTGCGCCTGCCTCCGGCTGGTAGAATTTACTACTGCCTCTGGTAGATTTTGGCTATGAAATGCTGAACTTTAATCCTAACTATAGCAGTTATTCCGTGCCAGAGGCGCTATTAACAATCGCCAGCGGCACGCAGGCGATAGTGGATTGAAAATCATACTACTCAAAATCAAAGCCCTAAAGCATCAAAATCTATTCCTCCAGATACTTCAATCAGCAATTCTTTTACTTCCTCTGATTTATGGTGCTCTCCTAATTTCTCAAAAGCCATAATCAAGTTTCTTAAAACTCTTTTGATGATATCTTCATTGGAACAAGGCTCATAATATATTGGTTTAGGCGTTAAATTTAGATTGGCTAAGTAGTTATCAATATCTTTTTTGGAGAAAATTAACCCTCTGTTAAATGCATTGACGTAAAACTGTACTTCCTCACTTTTATAAGTAATGATGAATAAATTTGGCAGATTCACACCGTAAATCGGTAAACCTAACTTTTCAGCTACCAGCATATAAACCACAGAAAGTGAAATCGGATTTCCCTTTTTGCTCTCCAAAACTGATTTTAAAAAGGAATTATTAGGCGAATGGAAATTCTTTGTATTCGCCCTGAATTTTAATTTAGAGAAAAGTGCACCATTTATAATCTTGATTTGATCGTAAGGATGCAAATCTTCCTTCAATTCAATCCAGATATCATAATAAATTTGCTCGATTTCTTTATTTAGATTATTGAGCTCTGTATCTGGATATTGATACAAAGAAACCAACCACATGCCTTCCAGCAAGCTTTCTCCCCCCTTCTCTTTCCAATCTCTGAATCTTTCCTTCAATTGAGAAAACTGCAGCGTATGAATCATGTCCTCAATTTTCCGCTGAATATTGGGATCGAAGCTATTCTCCCATTGCTCCTCGAGATATGGAATTATATCACTGCCCAAAGACATTATTTTCCCTTCCACATGACGATTAACTTCTTCATCCTCATCTTCTAAAAGGGAAACTAATGCCTGAAATTCTTTTTTATCCAATTCCAATTTTAAATAATTTAGGTTTGAATTACGCCTACATTAAATGGTTTCTCAATTGGAGCATGATCTGCTGCCTCTATCCCCATTGAAATCACCTTACGAGTTTCTAATGGGTCGATGATTCCATCTACCCACAACCTGGAAGCTGCATAATACGGAGACAATTCTTCATTATATTTATCCGTAATGTCTTTCAACATTTTCTCCTTATCTTCTTCTGAAATTACTTCTCCTTTGGCTTTTAAGGTAGCTACTTTAATTTGTAATAAGGTTTTAGCTGCTGCAGCACCACTCATAACGGCAATTTGAGCAGTAGGCCATGCATAGATTAAGCGCGGATCGTAAGCCTTTCCACACATCGCATAATTTCCTGCTCCATAAGAATTACCCATTACAATAGTGAATTTAGGTACTACGGAATTAGCCATAGCATTCACCATTTTGGCTCCATCTTTAATGATTCCTCCATGTTCAGATTTACTACCAATCATAAAACCACTTACATCCTGAAGGAAAACTAATGGGATTTTGCGTTGGTTGCAATTCATGATAAAGCGAGCTGCTTTATCTGCAGAATCAGAGTAAATTACTCCTCCCATCTGCATTTCTCCCTTTTTGGTTTTCACCACTTTTCTTTGATTGGCTACAATCCCTACTGCCCAACCATCAATTCTGGCTGTCCCACAAATAATGGATTTTCCATAGAGCGCTTTATATTCATCAAATTCGGAATTATCTACCAATCTTTCAATGATGTCTTTAGTATCATAAGGTTTTACTCTATCGTTAGGAAGCAAACCATAAATTTCCTTTTCATCTTTAGCTGGTGCAGCAGGCTCCTCTCTATTAAAACCAGCCTTTTCGAAACTTCCAATTTTATTGAAAATCCTACGGATATCATCCAAGCAGTCTTGATCTGTTTCATGTTTATTATCCGTAACCCCAGATATTTCACAATGAGTAGAAGCTCCACCTAATGTTTCATTATCAATATCTTCTCCTATTGCTGCTTTTACCAGATAAGATCCTGCCAAAAAGATAGATCCCGTTTTATTCACAATCATAGCTTCATCTGCCATAATAGGCAAATAGGCACCACCCGCTACGCAGCTTCCCATAATGGCTGCTACTTGTATAATTCCCATTGAGGACATTTTAGCATTATTTCTAAACTGCCTTCCGAAATGCTCTTTATCAGGGAAAATTTCGTTTTGCATTGGTAAGAAAACGCCCGCACTATCCACAAGGTAGATAATTGGCAATCTATTTTCCATGGCAACTTCTTGAGCACGAAGGTTCTTTTTGGCTGTCATAGGAAACCAAGCACCGGCTTTAACAGTAGCATCATTAGCTACAATCACCACTTGCCTTCCTTCTACATATCCAATTCCAGTTACTACTCCTGCTGAAGGACATCCCCCAACATCTTCATACATGCCATCTGCTGCAAAAGCTCCAATTTCAAGGAATTCAGAACCATCGTCTACTAAATAATCAATACGTTCTCTAGCAGTTAGCTTACCTTTTTCGTGTTGTGAGGCTATCTTTTTTTCACCTCCTCCTAAATATACTTTTTCTAGTTTGTGCTTTAGTTTGTCTACCTCTTGTTTATTGAGGTCTTCGTTTTTATTAAATGCGATATCCATTGAGTCGTTTCCTGGTATATTTAATAATTAATTGAGTGTTTCCTTTAGTTGTTTTTGTCCTTTTTATCCTTTCTACCAAAAAGTGAAAAGTGGACATATTTTTTAGGCTGATCTTTCATATCAATTAAAAGAGCATCCAAATCAACCAATGTTTGATTCAAATTTGTATATAATGAATCATCATTAAGTAGTTTATCAACTGTTCCTTCTCCATCTTGCATAGCAGCTACAGTATTGTTCACATTAATTAATGTTGTATCTAATCTATTAACTATTTTAGCTAGTTCTAGATTATTGACAGAATCTGCGATTCCATTTGTTTTCTGTAATAATGCCTTAAGACCATTTTTTTCATCTGCGAGAGTAGCGGATATCTTTTTAAAGTCATCAATGACTGAATTAATAGTTGCCTGCTTTTCCGATATTCTTGCAAGGTTTTGAGTAGTTACTTCAACATTTAGCATTATATTTTCAATAGCTTTTTCGTTTCTAGATATATTAGCTAAGATTGCATTTAAATGTTGACCTACAGAATCAACGGTTTTTAATACAGGATAGGCCTGTTCTTGGATTTGCTCTGTTAATGCTGGTTCAATATCGCCCTTCACTTCACTGCCTTCTGGCAATGGATTTGTAACCTTATTGCGTTTAATTACAATGGTCTGCGAACCTAAAATGTCGGAAGCTAAAAGGGCTACGGATTCCTCTCCTAAAGTTATATCTTCCCTTACTTCAAAATACACTTTCAATTTATTGTCTTGTTCTTGTAAGATTTCTATTTTACTCACCCTACCTACAGAAAGCCCACTTAAAAGCACTGGATTTGCAGCGGTCAAGCCATCTACATGATCATATATTGCATAATATTCGTTAGTAGGATTGAAAAAATCTATCCCTTTTAGAAAATTAAACCCAAAATAAAATATGACGATTGATACAATTGCCAGAAAGGCAACTTTAATTTCTTTAGCTATTTTCAAAGTTGTATAAGTTTTAGTTCATTGATTCAATTTCGACTTTGTAGTCTCGCACTGCACGAAAGATACCAGAAGCTATATACGTCTGCCCGAGCTCATCGTTCAAATATCTTTCTTCTTTTGGGTTACTAAGAAAGCCTGTTTCTATTAAAACACTTGGCATTGAACTTTTAAACAACACCACAAATCCTGCTTGTTTCACCCCTCTACTATGCCTTCCAACTCTTTTATCAAATTGATATTCAACTTTTTCGGCTAATTTCAAACTATTGGCCAAGTAAGCATTCTGATATAAAGAAAAAAGAATATGTGATGCTGGATCATTAGGATCAAAGCCTTCATATTTTTCTTCATAATTATCCTCCATCAATATCACAGAATTTTCTCTTTTCGCAACATTCAAATTAGTTTCTGATTTATGAAGCCCCATAATCCATGTTTCTGTCCCATGAACCTTATCACTGTAATCTACTGCATTGCAATGTATAGAAACAAACAGGTCGGCACCATTTTTGTTTGCGATGTTAGAACGTTCATCTAGTTCAATAAATTTATCATCGGTTCTTGTGTAAATGACTTCAACATCAGGCAAATATTCTTTAATGATATCACCTAATTCTAAAGCAATTTCTAAAGCTATGTCTTTTTCTTTTGACATTACACCTCTTGTTCCACTATCTTTGCCGCCATGTCCTGCATCAATCACAACCTTATCAACTTTATATGATGGTTTGTTAAGATTTGTGAATGAGCCCAGGACCATCAAAAGTGTAAGTGTAAAAAGGATGGTAATATTTTTCACAATCTTTCGGTTGTTAAATTTGAAAAGTATAATTTTACACAAAGATTGCAAAAATTCATCAAATCGGAAAAATCCACAGAATAATTTGAGGCGGTATATTTTAAGTATTTTCATATTTGTTGCACCATTTTGGGGTTTCGCTCAAGAAATTGATTCAGTAACACAAAAAACTGACTCAATAAATGATAGTTCTATAAAACTTGATTCTTCAAAATCAATTACAGATTCTACTATAACCAATCTTTCTGATTCATCTAAAACAGCGTCTACTGACTCTGTTTCCAGCAAAAAGAAAGGTGATATTAAAACCACTGTCAATTACAATGCCAAGGACTCTTTAAACTTTAACTTAAAAACTCAGGATATTATTATGTTTAAAAATGCCCATGTAGATTATGGGGATATTGAACTTGAAGCTGATAAAATAAAAGTTAATTATAACACAAAAATTCTTGATGCTAGTGGATTACAAGATACCACTGGGGAAGTAACAGGTGAACCTGTTTTTACTGATAAGGGGCAAGTTTACCAAACTGAAAAAATCACCTATAATTTTGACTCCAAAAAAGCAATAATAAAAGGAGTAGTAACCCAACAAGGTGAAGCATTTATGCATTCCAATTGGACTAAGAAAAATGAAAAAGATGAAATGTTCAGTGACCATGCCTTATACACTACTTGTAACTTAGAACACCCCCACTTTGGCATTTCAGCTAATAAAATTAAATTAATTCCGGGCGATAAGATTTTAGCAGGACCTTTTAACTTAGAAATCACTGAACTCCCTACTCCTTTTCTATTTCCTTTTGGAATGTTCCCTATGCCAAACAACAAAACATCAGGTATCCTATTCCCTACTTATGGAGAAGAGAATAGAAGAGGTTTTTTCTTAAGAGATGGCGGTTATTATTGGGCAATAAATGATTACGCTGATATGGCAATTAGAGGAGAAATCTATTCTAAAGGAAGTTACGGCCTTTCAGTTGCTTCTAATTACAAAAAAAGATATAGTTATAACGGAAATTTAAATATTAGATTTAATCAGCAACAAGTGGGGGAAACAGAGGCCGATTCAGCAATTGCACGTGATTTTTGGGTGCAGTGGTCTCACAGGCCAGAATCGAAAGGTACAGGTCGTTTTTCAGCATCAGTAAATGGGGGTACTTCAACCTTTAATCAAAACAATCCTACGCAAGATTATCGACAGCAAGTAAATGCTAATTTCAATTCTAATATCTCATACTCAAATGTAATTCAGGGCACACCGTTTAATTACGCTATAAGCGCTAGACATAATCAAAACGTAAGGACAAATGAGATTGATATTTTATTGCCTGAAGTAGCACTAAATATGAATCGTCAGTATCCTTTTAAAAATGTGAATGCTAATGGACTCAATTGGCTTCAAAAAATGAATTACTCCTATAACTTTACTTCAACTAATAGAATTACCAATAGCCTAGGAACGGTGGGTGAAACAGAAGATAGTATCGCAGATTTTAATAGAGAAACGCTTCCTTATCTTTTAGAAAGAGCTAATAATGGAGGGCGTCATAGAATCCCAATTTCTACTTCATTTAATTTACTGAAATTCATTACAGCAAGTCCTAATTTTAACTTTGATGAAGTTTGGTATTTAAAGGAATTGAATCATCGATACAGTGATTCTCTCAATACAGTGGTGATTGATACCCTAAATCAATTTAGTAGAGCTTCATCTTATAGTGCTGGAATTGGATTTACAACTCGACTTTATGGAACAATTTATCCTAAAAAAGGCGCGGTAAAAGCCGTTCGTCATATTATGACCCCTTCCGTAAATTTAAACTGGAGGCCTGATTTTGGAGAAGAGCAATATGGCATTTATAAGGAGGTACAAACTGACTCGTTGGGTAATACTAGAATTTATTCGAAGTATGACGGATTCGTATATGGAAGTCCAGGAAGAGGTAAGTCAGGTACAATTGGAATTTCATTAGCCAATACAGTTGAAATGAAAGTAAAAAAGAAGAGTGATACTTCTGATATGCCTACTAAAGTAAAAATATTTGACAACCTTTCATTCTCTACAAGTTATAATATCATCGCTGATTCTTTCAGGCTAGCACCTTTATCCATAAATGCCAGAACAAATTTATTCAATGGTAAATTAGATATAAACTTACAAACAGGAATTAATCCTTACGTGATGGTTCTTGACAGCATCGTAACCAATGAGAGCGGAGTAACTAAGGTATATCAACGAGAAATTGACCAATATGCATGGGAAGCAGGAAAAGGAATTGGGAGATTAACCACAGCTAATATTGCACTATCCACAAATTTAAACCCAGCAGGCAAGAAAAGTGATGATGAAAACAGAAATGCCTTAGAGGATCAAGCTCGTCAAGCGGGAGCTACAGAAGATCAGGTTCAAGCATTAGCCAGCAATCCTGAAATGTATGTTGATTTCAGTGTGCCTTGGAATTTGAGAATCAGATATAACATTAGGTGGAGCAGACAAGGCTATGAAGAAGCCACTATTCAACAAACGATGAATTTTAGTGGTGATGTGAATTTTACTGAAAACTGGAAAGTTGGTTTTACTTCTGGTTATGATTTTGAGAAAGAAGACTTCACACAAACTTCTATCAACATATTCAGAAATTTACATTGTTGGCAAATTAATGCCAATTGGGTGCCATTCGGTAGGTTTCAGTCCTTTAGTGTAGATATTGGAGTAAAAGCATCAATCCTTCAGGATTTAAAATTGAACCGAAGAAGAAGTTGGTGGGACAATTAAGTTAATTAATAATTAGTAATTGATTACTTAACAATTAATTAGACACAAAAAAATTGTAGCCCCAGCATGTAAGATAATTAGTTCTCAATTGCATGGAGATGATAGTTCAATAGTTTATCGGTACATCTATCTAAGATATCAAAAACATTTTGGAAGCCTTCATTTCCACCGTAATAAGGATCAGGAACATCCAATCCTTGTAAATTAGCCTCCGTTTCAAAATCTCGCATTAACTGAACCTTCTTTAAATGTTCTTCTGAGCTCGCAAAACCTATTACTTTCATTTTATTAGCGTTGTCCATAACCAAAATATGATCAAAACGATTAAAATCGGCTGGCTCAAATTGTCTGGCCCTTTGTTTTAATTCCAAGCCATTTTTTAAAGCATTTTCACATGTCCTTTCATCAGGTAATTCTCCAATATGGTAATCAGCAGTTCCGCAAGAATCGATTTTAAACTGACCTTCCATATTTAATTTAACTATTTTATCAACCATTAAACCTTCTGCCAAAGGTGATCGGCAAATATTCCCCAAGCACACGAAAAGAATTTTTATCATTTTTTTAAAATAGTTTTAAACCCTAAATTAATAAATGCATTGAACAATAAGAATCTTTTATGAATAAATGCTTGTTTTGATTCGTAAAGTAGTCTCATTAGCAATGCTCTTTTCTCCTTCCTATTTTGAATCATTTCAAAAGCCTTCTTGCAAATTTTCAAAGTTGAATATAATTGTTTATTACTTTTTTTATACTGGACAGTACCCATTGAATTACTTACAACTCTTTTTTCTACTAAAACTTTATCTGTATAGCTGAAAGGATGCAATCTGGAAAGCCTTAACATGACATCAAAATCTTCATAGGCTAATGCTTCATCATAGCCCCCTATAGCTTTTAAATAGGAAGCTCTATACATTAAGGTTGGTGGACAAATAAAATACCTCTTTAATATTTCTACAAATAAATCTCCTTCTTGAACCAAGAATTTTGAATGTCCTTGGTTATCAACAGGATAGTGCGATTTAATATATTGACCTTTTTCATTTATATAATATGCATTGGTAAAGTTTACAGCAACTTCTGGCTTCTCAATCAAACTTTTCACTCCTTCTCCCACCCTATTGGGCAATAGAATATCATCTGCTGCTAAATCAATTATAAATTCAGCATTTGTTAACTCTAATGCAGTATTAAATGCTTTACAATTCCCTAGATTCCGCTCGTTAAATAAGGTTTTAACAGAAACGGGATTGTGCTTCGTTAAAAACCCTTTGATTTTCTCCACACTTCCATCTGATGAAGCATCATCCACTACAATTAGTTCTATTGGGTAAGTTTGTGCTAGAACTGAGGCTAATGCATCTTCCACATACTCCTCATGATTGTAGCATAAGCATATTACGCATACTTTAGTGAGCATCTCTCATTTTTTGCCGATATCCGTGGCCTCCGACAGGATGCCGCATTCAGCGCATACAGGGAGAAGCTGCTGCATATGGCGGGACTTTCGGACTTTACCGACC
>QNXU01000256.1 GCA_003973485.1 Bacteroidota bacterium
AAATATTGAGAATGTATTTTTTCAACGCCAAACCCTTTACAAAGCAGCTGATGCAATTCTTCTTTTACCAGTTCTTTTCGCCTTCCTTTCATTCCACCTGTTTCCATGATAATGGTGTTTTTCAATTGAAAAGTTTCATTTTCACAAACAACACCTGGAACATCCAAATCTCCTACTTGCGGGAAATATCCAATATCTAAGGCTGCAGTATCTCTACTCACACATCCATTAGGAGATTGAACTCTTAAAATTAGGTCTACAGATCCAGGATCTGCCCAACTCATAGTCCAAATACCTGCTCCATTATAATTATCAATAGTTCCTCCATCTAAATTCCATGTATAGGAATTATTAGCATCAAAATCAGCTGAAAGATCAACTGTAACGGGTTCAGTTGTACAAATTGTACCTAAATTAGGGATATTAGCCAAAGGAGCTGGTTGTACTGTTACATCTTCTTGAAATGTTATATCACAATTTCCATTTGATATTAGCGCTTCGATGGTGTAAGTAGCAACAGTTCCTGTAACAGGAAAAGAAATTTCAATATCTCGATTATTTCCTGAAATTTGTGTGAAAGTTACTCCAGCTGGCATTGTCCATGTAATGCTTGGAGTTCCAGCTCCTTGATAGGTGAAGTTGGCTGTTTCATTATCACAAATCTGCGTTTCCGTATCCATATTGTCAGATGGAATTGGGAATATTTCTATGTCTTGCGTAATGGTAGAATCACAACCATTTATGGAATAAGTAGCAGAAATAGTTTTAGTTCCAATGGAAGACCAGGCAACATTCCAAACTTCAGGGTCAGCAGTTGCTGATTCAGTTCCATCTGTTCCAAAATCATACCCCGTTAAAGACGCTCCTGCTAAATCACTATCAAATGTTACGGATACAGTTTCATTTAAACAAGCTTCAGTTGGAGCTGATATTTGCGGAACTGGTTTTGGAGAAATTGATATGGTAAAGTCGCGAATAACCGTACAACCATCTTTAATAATCTCAAGCGTAATGGTTTTGATTGTATCATTAGGGTCATAAGTATCCCAAGTCACGTCATAAACTTCATTACCTAAATCAACAATTGCATCAGCATCCTCAAATGTCCAATTGAAGGTTGTTCCAGCATCATTAGAATCTCCAGAGCCAGTATAAACAAATCGGGCAGCCTCGCCTTCACAGGCATAAGCAGGATAGTCAACTGTAGTGGTAGCAGGCTCTAAAACGGTAATTGTAAAAGTCTCTGTATCTATACAACCATCATTGTCAATCGTTAAGCTTACTGTTTTTGTTCCTGCAGAATCCCATTCTAATTCAAAATCCGTATTGGCATCTGTTACATTTACCTGAGTAGCATCACCAAAATCCCATGTAAAACTACCACCTGCATCATTCCCCGTAAAATTAAATGCAACGGTCTCATCCACACAAATTGATGTTGCTATTGCTGGTGTAAAATCAATTACTGGTTTTTCCGCAACTTCTATGGTTTGCGATAAAATCGTGCTGGTACAGCCATTTTCTGTTACTTGTAAAGTTACGGTCTTAGTACCAAAAGAACTCCATTGAACATCATAAGCCTCCTGACCACCAGATTTTTTTACAGCCGTTCCATCACCCCCCCCCAATTCCAATCAAAATCTAATTGAGTAGAATCAAGGCTTAAATTGGCAGTACCAGTATAAAGCACTACTATATCTTCTCCCATACAAGCTCCAGCGGGTAAATCAAAATCTGGAGTTGGTGTTTTCCCTACATCTATTGTAAAAGTTTCTTCCGTATCACAACCGTTTTGGCTAATATTTAAAGTAATGGTTTTTGTGCCTACAGAATCCCAGGTAACATCAAATAGTCTATCAGGGTCTACCTCGTTAGAAACCGTTCCTCCATCTAAAGTCCAAACCAAGTCTGCAGAAGCATCTGCAGTTCCTGTATATTCAAAAGTAGCTGCTTGACCAGAACAAACATTTGCTGGAATATTCACATCGGTAGTAGGTACCGGAAGCACTGTGATTTCAAAAGTATCACTGCTTACACAACTCCCTTCATCAATTTCTACCAAAACAGTTTTTAGACCAGCTGAATCCCAAGCTATTTCAGGGTTAAAATCATCCGTATTGGATTGAACACCTCCATCAAAATTCCAATTTATATTAGCAACTGTTGTGTCAGCAGTACCTGCATAAGTAAAATTTAGGGGATTAGTAGCGCAGACGCTGTCAGCAACTGTATAATTTATAGTAGGCCTCTTGGTGATTTCAATAGTGACAGAATCAACTACCAAACAATTCCCCTCTTCAATTTCAAATCGAATCGTTTTTGTTCCTAATGAATCCCAATAAACATCAAAATTTCTTCCAGAATCAATAACATTTTCAACTGTACCTCCATCCCAATCCCAAGTGAAAATAGCACCAGGAGTAGCATCTCCTGTATATTCTATGTTTACGGATTGAAGTTCACAAGCAGTGGCAGGCAAGGACACATCTGTGGTGGGGACATTATTGACGACTAGTTGAAAGGTGGTATCCCCCACACATCCATATTCATTGGTAACTTGGAGACTTACATCTACTGTGTCATTTGCATCATAAGTCACTGAAAAATCTTTAGTATCCGAACCAGATTGTGAAGAGGTTGAACCAGTCGTGCTCCAAAACCAATTAGTTTGGGGTGGGTTTCCTGCTGGATCTGCAGTAGAAGAAAATAAAACAGGATCGCCTTCACAAACTTCCGTTGGGCCAACAATACCTAAATCTGGGTTTGGATATCCTGAAATAACGATAGTATCAGCTATATCAAAACATTGTCTTTCACAAGGGGAAACGGCTACACCTTGAACCCAAACGGTATCGGTTTCTTTAAAAATTGTATAGGTTAAAATATCGGTATCCGTGGTATCTCCCGTACTCCAAATATAAAATGAACGATCTCCCCCAGCTGCGGTTAGGGTAATTTCATCACCAAAACATCCTGCTGTAGCTGAGGCTTGAATTTCTATATCATTACCAGCAATTGCGGCTAAATTTAGTGATTCAATGGAAGTTGCATCTAATACTTGATCAAAGTATCGAATGTAGTCTAAAGTGATTTCTCCTTCTGGGTTTTCTTTACCGTTACCCCTCATTTTATTAGGCGGATAGAAATAACTTGTATTATTTCTTAAAACAAAATCATTATCAACATACTGAAATTCCTCCTCTCCATTGAAGTAAACAGTTAAAGTATCGTTAGATAAACTAAACGCTATATTTATCCATTCAGATGGAAGATTATCTGGATAACCTGCAATGGGTGTAGTTCCTGCGGCTAATACATTATCATTTTGATCAAAATATTTAATTATGCCATCACTATCTACAAATAATCCTGCACCATTTTGATTGAAAAAGTTCATTATAAATAATCTGTCTGTCTGATTATCTGATGCTAAACTTTCTATCTTAAATAATAACTCTATTGTATATTGATCTTGATCGGTTAAACTTCCATTATCTACAAGTAAACCTGCATCAGGAGGCATTTGATAATATTTATTATTACTGTTGCCGCAAAGCTCGTCTGCATCAATGAAATCTCCAGTACCATCTTCAGGTGTTAAATCTTCTATACAAGTACCTGGATCAGAATCTGCATCATTACAATTTGTCTCCCCATTATCATTTTCAAAATTATTAACAAAATTATAGCAAGCAGCAGGAGTTAGCACTGAATCCGGAGAAAACTGCCCCAATGTAAGAAATGGGCTAAGAAGAAAGCCTAAGAGTACTAATGTCGATATTTTGTTAACCTTACTTACCACTTTGCTATAAATAGATATATTTGTTAGATGTACTATACAATTCTTTCGATAAACAGCCGTTACCTCCTTACAAGTATCCATATCCATAGAATGCACCTTTACCATAAAAATAAAGTTAAATATTAAGTTTTGGTAAAGAAATTGATAAACACCTATAAACTGACGATGTAAGTAACTAAACTGTAGTTAAATTTAATTAAAATTGTATATAATTAACAATTATTTTACTTTTTCACACATTTCAATCCACTTCTGATGGCTTAGCCTTTTGCATAACTCCCTTATAAACGCATATATGATGTTTTTTGGATTTTGCTTTAAATCATTTCAACAACTCACTGTCTGAATAAACCCTTATGTGGTAAAGCAATAATATTTTTTTTGGAAGGCGGTATTTATAAAAGAATTTGGCAATTCAGGATTAACCCTAGCGTAACCTTTTGATAATCAATTGCTTTAAATTTATTCTCGTTATTCATACCCTTGTTATAAATAATGCGGGTTAACGTGATAGCCCTTTGGATATAAAGAATGAGGAACCACATACCCTTCCATTCTGACACCATGGTCGGTGGCGCACCGACCTAGGGTAAAAATAGTGTTAAATATTCTTCAACTGTTTTTACTTTATACTGCTTCTCTATTCATTTTTAGTAAAAACAGATTTTCCATTAAAGTCATTCCCCTCATCATACCAATAAATGGTTAAGGTACCGGTTTGAGGATCCCATGAACCTTCATTTTCTGGTTCAACAAAATTAAATTGACGATTTTCACCTGGCCCTACCCATGTTATTTCATTACAATTATCATTATAAATCCCTTCTTGAATTGGTTGGAAATTGATAGCTTCATACCATCCTGCTGAAATATCTGAAATTAAATAATTATCATCCCCCAATGGAATTATTTTTATATCATTAGCAGAAGCATTAGATGGAAAACTGGCTCCATTATCTGTGAAGGCATTACCCGTCCAGGTATCATCAGCAGTTGAAATCATGGAATTACAAATTACTCCTGCAGATAAAGCGGCATTGTTAAATTGATAAGCTTCGCCATTTATAGTAGACTGGAAAGAGAAAAACAGCAAGTCACCATTTTCCAATTCCGTATCATCGAAAACTTGTCTAAGATCTTCAATTTTCAACACAAGTTCAGTAGGCACAGTTTCTATTGTTTTAACTAAAACCACATCACCATCCACAGAATTTAAAGACACGTATAACTCTACCCCATCATTATATTCTTGATTCGACTCTACAATAATATCTACGAAAGCTCCATCTTCACTCGATAAATTAAAGTCTGAGGACTCACCAAATTGAATATCTAGATTAGGTAATGTCCTATTTTCATTTTTTAATAAAAAGTTTTCTTCCACTTCCAATAATTGGCAAGAAGAAAGAATAAACATCATGAACAAAAGCAACTGATATTGACTTAATGCTCTATTTTTTACAAATAAATTTTTCATCTCCCTATCCATTAAAATGTTAAGTTGATTCCTCCACCAAATGAACGCATCTGTGGAAAGTGAAAATATTGCTGACCATAATAGGGGCTAGTTCCAATCCATTGTGTTTCTGGATCCATGTTAGGGAAACTGCTTTCCATCCAAAGATTCCTACCCACTACATAAATAGCTGCTTTCTTAACAAAGCCATTTCTACTATTATCATGATTAAATGTATAGCTAATTTTAGCTTCTCTTAACCTAATAAAATTAGTGCTGTAAATATGAGCCTCATCAATATCTGACACAGCATTCCTCCAAAAATATTCTCCTTTAGTAATCACTATATTATTTTCACCTTCAACATTTAGAATTGCATTCCCTTCACCATCCAAAGAATAATATCCTTTAACTGCATCCAGAACTACTCCATCCTGTCTGTCGTTTGTGGCTATGTCCATCCCAAATTCCTTCATAATTTTAGAATTACCATTATAAGCACTTCCACCAATCTGTCCGTCAAATTGAACATGGAGAGACAAACCAAATATCCTAAATTCATTAGTTAAGGCTCCCCAAAAATCAGGATTCATCTTGCCTAATTCCTTTTTATTAGGATCTCGAATTGGCATTCCAAATTCAGGATTAGCATTACCATTTATAAACTCTCGATTATCAACTATCATTCTACCCTCATCACTTCTTAAAAAACCATTGCCATAAATAACTGGAAAAGAAGACCCTTCAATCATTCGGATTTCAGGGCTTTCTGAATTAGCTCCTAACGGGATACTGTTCAGTCCTTCAGATACTGACAAAACTTCTGATTCTATGGCGGTATAATTGGCAGCTATGTTCCATTCGAAATTTTTCGCTAATACTGGACTTATCCTAATATTGGACTCAATGCCAGTATTTTGTATTTCTCCTGAATTTTGAAGTCTATATTTTACACCAGAACTAGGTGCCTGTGGAACAAATAATAGTTGATTACTCGTGTTTTCTTGAAAGTAATTAACATTCAACTCAACATGATTATTAAACAATTCTAGATTTAAGCCTAAATCAATGGTTGTTGTGATTTGTGGCATTAAGCCCTCATTTCTTAAAAAATTGCCTTCTTGTGTTCTCAAAGGAAAGGCAGTTCTTGATGGGGAAAAATACGGGTTTGATATTCCACTATTTAATCCATTATTCATGCTTTGATTAAAATAAGGTGCTTGGACAATTTCAGAAAAGCTTGCACTAATTTTCCCCATATTGAGGAAATTATTTTCCTCCATCAATTGAGAAAAAACAAAGCTTAAGCCAGCAGTAGGATTAAAATATTGGGAATTATCATAAGTAGAATTTGAAATGTAATCTTGACGGCCTGCTAAATCAATATACAAAATCTGATATAATGATAATCTGGCATTAGCATAAAAACCCAGGTTTTGATTAATATATGTCAAACTATCGTGTTGTTGACTTGTCGTATTACTGATGTTTTCAGTTCCTGATTCAGTTATATCAAATCCTTGGTTGATAATTGATTCAGATTGAGTATCTATATATTCATTTCCTAATAAAAGGTCAAAAGCAAAACCTTTTGGATTGCCAAATTTTAATTTTGCATTTAAATTGGAATTAATCTGCTGAATGGTGTTTTGGCCATTAATTATCCTGCCTCCTGATGGTGGGTTAGTCCTTCCATCCGTATAGCTTGAGCCTAACCCATATATTTCATTTATCTCTTCACTTAAAAGCTCCCCTCCTCCTCTATAATTTAATTCTATCCATTTTGCAGGTTTATACTTTAAATATACACTACCAAAAACCTTTTCCGTCAACTCATTAAATTGATTATTGACTAATGACCATCGTGGGTTATCTGCCCCAGCGTGATAATATTCCTGTTGATTAGGGTCGTTTTCATTTGCAAATGCAGTACCCCAAAGATTATAGGTAAGAGGGCTTAAAAAAGCACCATTTAAAACACTTGAAGTATTATTACCTCCAGCTAGTTTTGAAACATCATTTAACCCTAAATTAGTAATAGCACCAATTGATAGTTTATTGCCCAGTTTCAACTCTCCTCTCAATTTAGCTGTTATTCTATTCATTCCAGAATTAGGGATAATGCCTTCTTGATCAGCATAAGAAAGTGCAAGGTTATAATTTCCTTTCAAACTTCGCCCCGAAATATCAAAATTAGAAATGGCCGTGTAGCCATCTTGAAATAAAGGATTCATATTGTCATTCACATCCGAACTAGGGCTAGGTCCCCATGAATATGGACTATCCTCCACAGATTGTCCTTCTGATCCTTGTCCAAATTGATTTTGTTGTTCAGGAAGCCCTATTACTTGATTAACAATATAACTCTGTCCTACATTTACCCTTGTAGAATTTGGTTTAATATTTTCCCCACTAAATGTCGTGATTATAATTGCACCATTTGCTCCCCTACTGCCATAAAGCGCAGCAGCAGAAGCTCCCTTTAAAATATTGATTGACTTAATGTCTTCTGGATTAACATCATTTATCCTGCTACTGTAATCCATTCCATTGGAAAGACCTGAAAAAGCAGCATCGGACGTAATAGGTAAGCCATCAATCACAATTAAAGGTTCATTATTGATAAAGGCAGAATTCTTACCCCTTATACTGAAACTTGCAGAAGAACCTGGCATTCCGCTAGTTTCATCCACATATAGAGAAGAAGCTTTACCTTTTAAAATTGTGGCTAAATTCTGCGAGCCTTTTTGAACTATTGAGCTGGAAGAAAGCTCTTGATATGCATAAGGTTGAAGATATTTTTCTCTTTTCTCACCAAATGAAAAATGAGCTGTTTCATCTATCTTAGTTCGAATTGGGCCTAACTCTACCGAAATAAAAGCTTGATTTGCAATTTCAACTTCCTTTCTTGCTTTATCTGGATAAATAAAAAGAATATTTGATTCATTTTGAGGAACGACTATCTTAAAATTCCCTTCTTGATTAGTCATCACGCCTTTTCCAATTTCTGGCAGCAAAACATTCACTCCAGCCAATGGTTTTCCTGTGATAGCATCTGTAACTGTCCCTCTTATGGTTTTATTCTGAGCAGATGCCGTCAGATTTACCAATAATGTAATAATTGAAAGCAAGATGACCTTTTTCATTTTAAGAAAATCTGAAGTTTAGCATACAAATTATTAAACTTGGGAAGCAATATAGTCAAATATCAACTTCTTAGCATATATAATTTTGCAGATAAATAATAAATCGAACTAAAACGCTCAATCAAATTTGAGTTAAATATTTATAATTAAATAATTGAATTGAACCCAAAACTTACAAAGGTAAATATAAACGTCAGTAAAAATTGATGAAATTGCCTACGGTCTAAGGCTTCCAATCCTTTTTCAAGATTCAAAGCTTACCCATTTCTACACTACTAAATCTAAGCTATCTAGCGTCTGACAGATAACCTTAGTATGCCTACGGTCTGACGATTCCACTCCCTTTTATAAAAATCAAACTTACCTCAATCTAAATAACTAAATCTAAGCTATCAAGCGTCT
>QNXU01000262.1 GCA_003973485.1 Bacteroidota bacterium
TTAACTTATCGGATTTGTCTTTGTATATAAAGGGCTGTGAAACAAACCAGTAAAGATCAAGTGTAGCACTTTTTTTCTTTTTTGCTTCTTCCCAGCTTCCGTTTTGGCTAAAAACTTCATGTGGAAGAACAAATAGTAAGTTTAAAATTATTATTAAAGTACAATGAATTTTCATATTTGTAAATAAATTCATACAAAATATGAAAATTACTTAACTTATAGAAATTTATTTGGTTTAGATGCTTTTTAAGAGATGTATTTATAGTTAAGATATTTTAAAACTTCGATTCTAATATTTTTTTTCTCAATTCTAATTTCTCAGTTGCTGATTTAGAAAAATCATTTCCATAAACAGCAGATTCCCATTCGCCATACATCGGATTAGGAAGCATTATGAAGTTTTGTAATAATTCTTTTTGATGTTTTTTAACTAAATCTTTCCCTAATGTTGAATCTCTTTCTGCGAAAACCTGACTGTAATCTGTCAAATTATCGCCTACATATAATAAAATTTGATGGTCTGCTTTAACCATTTCTCTTCTTTCTGTTTTATCACTTTTAGTCGTTCTCAACAAAAGATGATCCTTTTCAGCTTGAGGCAATTTCAGTGTTTGTAAATTCTTCAAAGTAGGTTCGAAAACGCCTATTTTTCTATTGGAAACATAAAATATTTTTAATCCTAAGCTATCAGCAAAGTTCAAGAATTCTACAGCTCCGGGTAAGGCATCCGCTTGTGCTTCATTGCACCATTTTTCCCAGCTTTCAGAGCTATAATTTTCACCTTTCAAAAACAATCTTGCCTCATAAGGACTATTATCCAAAACGGTTTCATCTAAATCTAAAATCACAGCAGGCTTTAGATTTGAATCTGAAAGCGTATCCATTTTAATTTTTAATAACATTTTTCCTTTGTCATAAGCCTGTAAAAAAGAAGCTTCCATTTCTGCTGATTGTTGAAACCAAACCGTAGCATTTCCTAATTGCATGGAAAGTTTTTCATCAGCACTTATTGGCTTTTCCTTTGAGATTTGCTGGCAAGCATTAATTGTTAATACAGAAATGATAAATAGTAATAAACGCATATTTTCAAATTTTAAAACTTTCACAAAAGTAGAAGGTAAATTGAGATTTGGAAGCAATAAATGATTAAGCTTATATGATTTTTACAGGGCTATTTCATTTTACCTATAAGAAAAGCTTAACTTTGGATCATAAAATTGCTCATTTATGTTAATACGCCCCAGAAGAAACAGAAAATCAGCTGCCATTAGAGAAATGGTAGAGGAAACCACTTTAACTACCAAAGATTTTATATTTCCATTATTCTTATTGGAAGGCAAAAATAAGAAAGTAGAAGTAGATAGCATGCCAGGCATCTATAGGTTCACAGTTGATTTGATGCTAAAAGAAATTGAAGAATGCCTGAAATTAGGCATCAAGGCTTTTGATATTTTTCCTGTAGTGGAGGAAAAGCATAAAGATAAAATGGCCACTAAAAGTGCAGATGAAAACTTCTTTTATATAAAGGCCTTAAAAGAAATCAAGTCTAAATTTCCTGAAGCTTGCATCATGACGGATGTAGCTATGGATCCTTACAGCAGCGATGGTCATGACGGAATTGTGGATGAAAACGGCAATATCTTAAATGATGAAACTTTGGATGTTTTGGCTGATATGGCTTTAGCTCAAGCTGAAACAGGAATTGATATTATTGGCCCATCGGATATGATGGATGGCAGAGTGGAATATATCCGTGATGTTTTGGATGAAAATGGTTTTGAGAACACTTCCATAATGAGTTATTGTGCGAAATATGCTTCGGCTTTTTACGGTCCTTTTCGTGATGCTTTAGATTCTGCCCCAAAATCAGGTGATAAGAAAACCTATCAGATGAACCCTGCAAATAAATATGAAGCTTTAATTGAAGCAGAATTAGATGCACAAGAAGGAGCAGATTTCTTGATGGTGAAACCTGCCTTAGCGTATTTGGATGTCATTCATTTATTGAAAGAAAATAATGAATTACCAATAGCTGCTTATAATGTAAGTGGTGAATATAGCTTAATAAAAGCTGCTGCTGAAAAAGGCTGGTTAGATGGAGAAGCCACTATGATGGAGAGTTTATTAAGCATCAAAAGGGCAGGAGCAGATGTGATTTTAAGCTATTTTGCTAAGGAAGCGGCTAAGGTATTGAAAGAGAAATAAATTAGCTGTAAAATTGAGAATAAATTAAAGTCAATTTTATCAGTTGATAAATTAGTAAATGAATGAAATAGATTATCATAAGATTCTGAAGGGATATGCGGATAAAGTTTTATTGGAAGGTTTTTCATTTGATAAAATAAGACCCGAATTAGAGGAAACAAATTTGTCTGAAGAGGAAATCTCGCAAATTATTAAAGAAATAGATGATATTGTTTTACTGAACACTCTTGAGTATAAGGTTGAAAAGAAGCGATTTAAATATCAAAAATCTGGAATTGGGGTGCTATTTACCTTAATTTTTTTCTTGTTTTATTTAGCTTATAATTACAAGTTAATAGAAATTGAAAATATAGATATAGGTACATTGATATTTGTGCTTTTTGTAGTTTCCTTCTTTTTTTATCGAAAAGTAAAAATGCCAAAGGGAAAATTTATCAATAAGAATAAGTTTAAGAACAATTAGTTCTATTTTTCATTTTTAAAATTTCTGTTATTTAGCTACATTAAGTGCAAATAATTTGAATCATGGCTGAAAGAAAATACAAAAGCTTTAAAGAATTTTATCCTTATTATTTAACGGAGCATCAAGATCCTACTTGCAGAAAACTGCATTTTACGGGGACAGCATTGCTTTTTGGAGTTTTGGCTTGGGCTTTGATTACTCAAACTTATTGGGGTTTAGCCTTGATTCCAGTCGTAGGTTATGGTTTTGCATGGGTAGGACATTTCTTTTTTGAAAAAAATAAACCTGCAACCTTCACTTATCCGCTTTGGAGTTTGGCTTCTGATTTTAAAATGTTTTTTCAGATTTTAATTGGAAAGCAACCCATTAATCCTCAGCGATAATTTTTGGATATAATTTAAAAATCACAAATCCGCAAAGTAAACTAAAGAGTAATAAGCCACTGGCTTTTAGTAGCTCTCCATAAATAATTAGTCCGGTGCTAAAT
Organism: Bacteroidota bacterium; assembly: GCA_003973485.1. Lineage (GTDB taxonomy): Bacteria > Bacteroidota > Bacteroidia > Cytophagales > Cyclobacteriaceae > Marivirga. The sequence goes on from QNXU01000262.1 coordinate 3,156, forward strand.
AGTAAGCCGTAAACGCCCATACTTCCAGCTATCATGCAAATAATGCCCGTAGGTACTTTCCATTTTTGAGCTTTGGGCTGAATTAATCCCTTAGAAGATAATCTTGCTATAATTTTCTTCCAACCTGGTCCTCCAGGATTTACTTTATTTAAAAAATTAGCTAATTGTTCGTCAGTTGTTTTTTCAGTAATAAAGCTAGCTGTTACCCAACTTACTGTCGTAATACTTACTCCTATGATTAATTTCTGCCATGATAATAATTCCTCAAACCCAAAAGGTTGATTTGCAAAAGCGAAGTAGAGGGCAACTAAAAAACTGATCACCATCGCAACTATTTCACTGATGGCATTCACTCTCCACCAGAACCAGCGGAGAATATAAATCAAACCAGTGCCGGCTCCTATTTGCAATAGAATTTCAAAAGTTTGTAATGCATTTTCCAGAACTAGTGCCATTAGCATACTAAATATCATTAGCACTACAGTTAATAATCTGCCTAATAAAACTTGCTTACTTTCAGATGCTTTAGGATTGATGAATCTTTTATAAACATCATTCACTAAGTAAGATGAACCCCAATTCAAGTGAGTGGAAATGGTGCTCATATAGGCAGCCACTAAGGAAGTGACTACCAGTCCTAATAATCCGGCAGGAATAAAAGTTAGCATAGCAGGATAGCCCATATCATGCGTTGCAACTCCTGAGTTTACTGCTGGGAAAGCTTTTGCAAAACTATCTAAATCGGGAAAAACAATGATCGAACAAAGTGCTACAATGATCCAGGGCCATGGGCGGATTGCATAATGAGCAACATTGAAAAATAAGACGGCTTTTATAGAATGATCAGCATTTTTAGCAGCAAACATTCGTTGGGCGATATATCCACCGCCACCCGGCTCAGCACCAGGATACCAAGTACTCCACCATTGCACTAACAACGGGATGATTAATAGCATGACCCACATTTCCGGATTGGAGAAAGAAGGAAAAAAGGAAAGTTTATCCACTACTTTTTCATGGATTAATAAATTATCTAATCCACCAACCATTGGATGGTTTAGCGCTACATAAGCAGCAACTAAAGCGCCTCCTAAAGAAAGAAAAAACTGCAGAAAATCTGTAAATAAAACACCTCTTAATCCGCCCAGACTGCTATAAATAACGGTTATGATTCCTGCTATTACGACTGTTTGAACAGGGCTTAGTCCTAATAAAACGCCTCCAATTTTAATGGCTGCCAAACTAACGGAAGCCATAATCATCACATTAAAAAGAAATCCTAAATAAATAGCCCTGAAGCCTCTCAAGAACCGAGCGGCTTTGCCTGAATATCGTAATTCATAAAATTCCACATCGGTCAAAACGCCTGATTTTTTCCATAGCCCAGCATAAACGAAAACAGTCAGCATTCCAGTTAATAAGAATGCCCACCATGCCCAGTTTCCCGATACACCATTTTGCCGGACGATATCGGTTACCAAGTTGGGTGTATCTGTAGAAAAAGTGGTAGCGACCATGGAAACACCCAAAAGCCACCAAGGCATTTTACCACCTGCTGCAAAAAAATCGGAAGCACTTTTATTTTTCCTGGAAGTCCAAAATCCTATTCCTAAGGAAATAAGCAAAAATCCAATCAGGATTACCCAGTCAATGGTATTTAAAATCATATTGAAATGCTAAAAATTTGCTTGAAGATAGAAAAGTTTGTCGGTCTTTTAAATTTACTTTTTTAATTTGTTTATTGTCTTTTGTCAACTGTTTACTTTTCCTTAGTCTCTACCTTAATCTTGCTTTCCAAGGTTTTATGAACGGGGCATTTGTTAGCTATTTCAAGCAAACGTTTTCTTTGTTTTTCATCCAAGTCTCCTTTTATTTCAATGCTTCGATCGAAGAAAGTGATTTTGCTGTTGTCAGATTCGCAATCCTTACTGTCTTCATCATATCTTTGATCCTGATCCACATGAACTAAGATTTCATCCACATTCCAATCCTTTCTGTTGGCGTACATTCGCATCGTAATGGCAGTGCAGGCCGCTAAAGCAGAAGTAAGTAAGCCGTAAGGAGAGGTGCCGAAATTGTTTCCTCCAACATTTTCAGGTTCATCTGCTACCAAATGATGACCTTCAGCCACTATCTGAGTAGTGTATTTTTGATCTTTATCCCCTATGAATGCTACAGTTTGTGAATTGGTAGAGATTTTCTTCTGTTGTGGTTTTTCGATATAGCGTTTCGCCCAAGTGGCAATTACTTCACCAGCATATAAGGAATCTTCCTTATTACTTAGCAAATGATCAGCTCCATCCAAAGAAATAAAACTTTTTGGGTGATGGGCATTTTCATATATAGCTGCAGCATTTGAAATGCCAACAGTATTATCCTGAGGAGAATGTAAAATTAAAAGTGACTTTCTTAAATCTTCTATTTTTTTAAGGTTGTCTTTGTTTTTAAGGTCGTCTAGAAATTGCTTTTTAATTTTGAAAGGTCTTCCGCCAATATTCACTTTGGCCTCTCCATTTTCTTTAATTTCTTCTTTTCCATCTTCTATTAAATGCAGTACATGATCAGGTTGAGAAGGTGCGCCAATGGTAGCCACAGCAGTAATTGAATCAATTTTGGCAGCTGCCATTAAGACTGCTGCTCCGCCTAAAGAGTGCCCAACCAACATGCTGGCAGCTTGATAATTGTTTTCTAAATATTCTGATGCTTTTATGAGGTCTTCAATATTGGAAGAAAAATTCGTTTCTGAGAATTCGCCTTCACTTTGTCCTAATCCAGTAAAATCAAAACTCAAAACAGCAAAACCTTTTTTAGTCATGCCTAGAATGATGTTTTTCACTGCATTAAGATTTTTATTGCAAGTAAAACAATGTGCAAATATGACAAAGTTATGAGCATGGTCATCAGCCGGAAAATTTATTTCAGCAGCTAATTTACCCCCCATGGATCCATTAAATTTTATTCTTTCCTTTTTCATTATCTTTTTTTAAGAAGCTTCTTTATTGTGAAATAAAACTAGATGTTATTAATTTTCGTAGAATGAAGCTTTATGGTGAAATTTCTATTCCTTTAATATAATGGAATCGTGTTTTAAGCTCAATTTAGGAAATTCCAATCAAATAGTTAATTGAATTTAGCTAAATGACAGAAGGCTGACAATTTAAATTTTGCTTAAAAAAGTATTGAATAATTACATTACCGGATAAAAAAATGTGATTTTTCAAAAGTATTATTAACTTTAGATGCATTAATGAAAGAATTGCGTGTGAGTAGTCTTTATTTAAAGTGAGCTACTTCATATTAAAATACCATAGAGAGATACTAAAACTTAAAAGTCTAAAATTCAAACCATGTTAAAAGAACAGCTAAAAATTTTAATTAAATTAGCCACAATTGACAATGAGCTGGCAGATAAAGAAGCGAATTTGATAGAAAAAATTGGTAAGGCTAATGGAGTTTCAGAAGATGAAATTTATCAGATGATTAAAAATCCTGAGCCAATCAAAAATTTGGATAGTCTATCAGAAGACCAAAGATTTGAATATTTGTATAATATCATTCAGTTAATGAAAATTGATGGTAAGGTATATAAAAGTGAGATTGTTTTTTGTCAAGAAATAGCTCAGAAATTAGGATATAAAAAGAAATCTGTAGCAGAGCTATCAAAAAGCATTTATAGTGATCCAAGCATTACAAGTGATAGAGAAGAATTGAAAACAAGATTAAGAAAATATTCTACTAAATAAATAAACGCCCCTTTTTGGGGCTTTTTATTTTTATGAAAAAATCGTTCTTTAAGTTACTAGCAAAAATTAATAAAGTATTATTGCCCAGTTTAGCCAAAAAGGATTTGACAAAGCTTAAAAAATGGGAAAAGGCGATTGTAGCCTATAGATATATTGTAACTAAGAATTCGTTGTAGTTTAATTTCAAAAATTTTCCTTGAAGTAATCTTTCCCTTTTTGAATGTATTTTTGGTCAACCAGGAAATATTCTTCTCTAGGATTTTCTGTAATCAATTTTTCAAATACCTTTTTAGACTTTTTATTTCTATCGGTAATGTGTAACATTTTAGCGTATAAAAACACATTGGCAGCATGCTGGGGTGCTATTTTGTAAGCTTTTCGCAATAGTTTTTTTGCTTGTGCATTAGAAGGCCAACTTAAAATCAACGGAATGTTAGGTACTTCAAGGTGCATTCCGCCTAACAATCTTAATGCTCCTGCTTGATTATACTTTTCATCTAATTCAATAGCTTTTTCAGCCAAGGCTTTAATTTCATCAATAACCCCTTCTTGAGCTGCTTCTGTTATATCAATTAAATCTGCCCAACGTGCATAATTAGCAGCATGCCAGTATGCAATTGCTCCATTCTCAGGAAATTCTTTTGATTTCTTTTCGGCTAAATCTATCGCATTTTTGTATAGTGTTTTTTGTTCGTTTTCAGAAACATCAGTCCAGGAAGCTTTAAATTCAAAGCTTTTTAATAGTCCGATAGTTTTTTCAGGTTCCGAATCCACTTGTTTGAAAAGTTTTATAGCATAATCAATGTTCTTACTGTTGGCCTTGCCATTTTCTATTATCTCATGTCTATTCTTAAAGTATTGTTCAGCTTTTTCAAGTTGCGACTGAGAGAACAGATTAATCGAAACAAAAAGTATTAATATAAAAAATGTGATTTTAGTGAATCGCATGCTTTAAACAGTTTTCCTCTTTTGATTAAAATATTTTGCTCCGATAACGAATGAATTTCATTATTGTTGAGTATTGGAAATGGAGGAATACTGTAATAAGTTAGAAATGTTAAAGCAATAGATTACAATGTTTATCTTAACAGCAATCGCTTTCTGAAATAAATATTAGCAGAATGGATTGTTTTTATTTTCCGAAAAAATATAAATACCTCTCTTCAATCAACTAATAAGCTATTTGATTTTCATATATGGATTCAAATTCTCCTATATCTGCTGGTAGGTTAATCTTATTTAACAATTTCTCTTCTAGCAAATCTGCCCAAGCAAGCATATAATCTACCACATCTTCTTTATTGTTGTGATAGAGTTTTACACCTCTTTCACCCATATACCTTCTCACTTCCTGATTTTTCAATCTTTCCAGATCAATCATATCTTTTCTTTCTAAACCAGAATCCATCATGCTGGAAATAATTTCGTCCATAGGCATTTCGGTAGTGCCACAATAATCTTCCACTTGATCGGTCCAGTCGCCAGATTTCCGCATGGCGTATTCATGAATTTCCCTTTTGCTGTAAGGAGTTAGTTCCTGTGCTAAATGCCCGCAATTGCAACCGCCCATATGTCCCCATTGATAATGAGTACCCTTTTGAATCTTTCTAGCAGCAGTTCTAATTGCTTTTATGAGTTTTATATTGGGTCTTGCCATAATTTTATTTTCTTTTAGTAACTATCTGAAATGCTGAAAAGTTTTTTAATTGAAATGAATTTGCAAGCATTTTCGGAATTAATAAGTGAAATTTGTTAAAGCTTGTTAATTTTGCTTAACTATTATGGAAACTTTGAGTTATCTCAAAATAAAAATTTAAAAAGCATGGCATTTAATTTTTTCAAAAAGAAAGAAAATAAAGAAGATAAAAAATCAAAAAG
>QNXU01000352.1 GCA_003973485.1 Bacteroidota bacterium
GCTGTTAATACTGTTGTAAATCCATAGCCATCTTAGGAAATTTTTTGGGGGTTGATAGGCATGAATAGCATAATGAACAAAAGCATAAGCTAAATAGCCGATAAGAAAGCCTGGTACAAAAGCAAAAGCATAATCTTGAAGAATAAGCCAAAACCCTCCAAAAATAATACTGCTAATAATAATAGCTCCTGCTGGTGGCATCACAATTCTATCTTTGTCTTTCGGATATTCATGATGAATTCCATGAAAAGTGTAGGTAATCCATCTTTTCCATTTTTTGTCATTATCCATGTGGAAAACGTACCTATGGATAAGGTATTCACCTAAAGTCCAGCTAAAAAAACCTAAGATGAATAGCACTGCAAAAGTGCTTGTTTCAATTTTAAAATAGGTAAATGCCAGATAAGCAAGAAGGATTGAAATAATTGCTAAAATGCTTAAGGGTACTGAAAAATGACTTCTAGTTAATTTTTCAAGTACTGGGTTCTCGAAAAGGTTTTTAGTTCCTGACCCCTTTATTTTTCTGTCTTGTGCTATATCCATAACTAATAAAAATGACAATTAATAAAAAGTTGTTCATCGATTAACTACGGGTTTTTAACGACCAAGCTTAAGAATTGTTCAATAAGTATGTTTAGGATGCCCTCTCAGCTAAATCTTTTTTCATTATTTTATTGTAAAAATTTTCATAAAGCGGAAGAATGTTCGTGATATCAAATTTCTTAGCACGCTCTAATGCTGCAGTTTTAAATTTATTTAAATTCTCATCAGCTAAAATGTATAATGCTTTCTCTGTCATGTCCTTTACGTCCCCAACATTACAAGTGAAGCCTGTTTCTCCGTCTATATTTAATTCTGGAATTCCTCCGGCATTAGAAGAAAGAACTGGAACTTCGCAAGACATCGCTTCCAATGCGGCTAATCCAAAGCTTTCTTTTTCTGAAGGCATTAAGAATAAATCACTTACGGATAAGACCTCTTCTACCGCCTCCATTTTTCCTAAGAAACGAATATCTTCACAGGTGCCTAATTCCCTGCAGAGTTTTTCCATTTTGATTCGCTCTGGACCATCACCAACTAATAGTAACTTTGCAGGAATAATTTTTCTTACATTATTGAAAACATGAATAACATCTTCCACTCTTTTTACTTTTCTGAAATTGGAAGTGTGTACCAATAGCTTTTCTCCATTAGGACATATAGCGGTTTTGAAATGATCTTTTTTCTGTCTTTTAAATCTATCTAAATCAATAAAATTGGGAATTACCTCAATATGCTGATAAATATCAAAATGATCTAATGTGTCTTTTTTCAAATCTTCAGAAACGGCTGTAACTCCATCAGATTTATTTATACTGAAGGTAACTACAGGCTCGTAAGATGGATCCTTTCCGACTAGTGTAATATCCGTTCCATGAAGTGTAGTGACTACTGGAATATTTATATTTTTTTCTTTAAGAATTTGTTTTGCCATATAGGCCGCAGAAGCATGTGGGATTGCATAATGCACATGCAATAAATCTAATTTTTCATGCTGTGCAACGTCTACCATTTTGCTGGCCAATGCTAATTCATAAGGTGGGTATTGAAAAAGAGGATATGTTCTAATATCTACCTCGTGGTAAAATAAATTCTCGTTGAAAAAATCCAATCTTGTTGGTTGTGAGTATGTTATAAAATGAACATTATGTCCATTCTTAGCTAAGGCTTTCCCCAATTCTGTAGCTACAACCCCGCTTCCACCAAAGGTAGGATAGCAAACGATACCTATATTCATTTATTTTTTGTTAAGTAATACTTCTTTAATAAGAATTGTAAAACGTAATGCTATATGATTATGTTTAAAATATTAAAGTTGACTTTTTAATTTATATATTCTTCTTGCTCTGATTCAAATTCAAAAATAGATTGATAAATAACATCCATAATTCTAGTTCTTATATTCGAAGTAATTAATTTCCTGTTGTTTGCATCAGGATAAACTCTATTGGATAAGAAAATATATATTAAACCAAATTCTGGGTCTGCCCAGGCTGCAGTGCCTGTGAAACCGGTATGGCCAAAAGTTAAAGGAGAAGCATAGTGTGAGGTAGGTGAGGGACCATCTTCTTCTACTGGTTTGTCCCATCCTAAACCTCTTCTGTTTTCATCAAATTGTTTTTTAGTGAAATATGGAACAGTTCCTTTGCTAAAATATCGTACTCCGCCATAGCTGCCATCCCACAAATTCATTTGCATTAAAATAGCAAGATCCTTAGCATTACTAAAAAGACCAGCATGACCCGCTACTCCGCCCACCATTGCAGCACCTTGATCGTGGACCCATCCTTTTATCAAATCATTTCTAAAAACTAAATCATTTTCTGTTGGTGCAATTTGTGTTTCTGGGAAACGGCATAAAGGAAGAAAGCCCATTGTGCTCATTCCCATAGGTTTGTAAAAATTTTCTTGTAAAAAATCTTCATAACTCATATTGGTCATGCGTTCACTTATTTTTTGCATGATATAATACCCCATATCAGAATAGCGGTAATCATAATTTTTCTGCCATCTTGGTTTTTCTAGTAGCTCAGAATCAATCACCCATTGCCAGATGGAATCGCCTAATACTTGATGACCATAGAGCCCCGATGCTAATTGATTGGGATAAAGTGAAGCTTCGTGATTTTGATATAAAGGTGTTTTTAGTCCAAACATATCATGCGTTTGCTTCCAAAATGGAACATAAGGAACTAAGCCGGCCTGATGAGTTAAAATATTTCGTAGGGTCATGTTTTGCTTATTGCTTTTTTTAAGCTCAGGCAGATAATGACTGATTTTTTTATCTAAATCAATAATCCCTCTGTCATACAAAAACATAATACTTTGCAGTGTAGCCCCAACTTTTGTGATGGATGCTAAATCATAAATGGTTTCATCCGTTACTTTTGAATATTTATGATAAGTTTGGTAACCAAAATTTTTTTCATAAACGATCTGACCATCTTTAGCAATCAAAATTTGCCCTCCTGGTGTGGCTTCGGTTTCAATAGCTTCTTGCGCTATGGCATCAATCTCGGCTAATATTTTTGGATCCATTCCAACATCCAGTGGGTTGCTGTATCCAAACCTATTCAGTGTTTGCGTATGTAAACCTGTCCCGACTTTCATGTTTGGGGCTACGGAAATGGGAAGTTTTCCTTTTATTGGTTTAGCTCCAAAAATCATTTGGGGAGCCAGTTTTTGGGTGATTTCATTATCCTCATACATCATCAATATATGCTGAAATGATTGCAAGTATTTTAAACTGTATGCATTACCAAAAACAGTTATAACTACATTGGCTTGTTCTGAAAGATTTTGGAGAAATAGTAAATCTTCTGATTTGAGGCCAAATCTTTTTGAGGCTGAATTATTCATGTCATGTAATCCTACCACAACCGTTTCATATTGGCTTAATTGGGTCATTAATTTACTGTAATCACCCAAATCCAAATTTTCTTTGGCTAAATGATAATGTGTGAAATCAGCATATTTATTTAAATATTGTTGGAAAAGGCTATTGTTATCGCCTCTTAAAGAAAGAGATGCGAAATTGGTAGTGTCCAAAATATGAATAGGTAGAAAATTCTTCTCATTTTTCACTAAAGTGGCCGCTTCGGCATAAAGTTTTTCGTTTAGATTTTTAGCCTCTATAGTATTAAGCCTTTTATGAATATCTTTAGCTTCTAATTTTTTATAACCTTCATGAAGTCCTAATTTATACTTAGCGTGAAGTATCTTTTTCACACTTTCTTCCAGTCTTTTTTCTGATATCTCCTTTTTCTTTATTGCATCTTTAATAATTTTAATGGCATTAGGAACATCCATTGGGAAAAGTAATACATCATTTCCGGCTTTAAATGCTAGTAAATCGGTTTCGCCAGGAGCGTAAAAATCACTAACCCCTTTCATGTTTAATGCATCGGTGAAAATTAAGCCATTAAAACCTAATTCTTCTTTTAATAAATCAGTTACAACATTTTTGGATAAGGTGGTAGCTTTATTTGGAGTGCTGTCATAAGCAGGAATATGCAGATGGGCAACCATCATGCTATTGACATTATTCTCAATTAGTTTTTTAAAAGGGTATAATTCTAGTTCATCAAGTCTTTCTTTGCTATGGTTGATGACAGGCAATGTCGTATGAGAATCTGAGTCTGTATCCCCATGGCCTGGGAAATGTTTTGCATTGGCTAAAAGCCCATTATCTTGCATGCCCTTCATATAAGCAACTCCTTTCTGCGCTACATTTTCTTTATCTTCACCAAAAGAGCGGTATCCAATCACAGGATTTTTAATATTGTTATTGACATCCACAACTGGTGCGAAATTTACATGAACACCAATTAATTTAGCCTGACGAGCAATTTCTGCTCCCATTCTGTAGATATAATCATTATTTTGAATAGCTCCCAAAGTCATTTGCTTTGGAAAATTCATGGTGCTGTCTAGTCGCATGCCTAATCCCCATTCTGCATCCATGCCAATCCATAAAGGGATTTTAGATTTAGCTTGCAATTGGTTGGTCATATTGATTTCACTACCTGGTCCACCTTGGAAAAATATTAAGCCTCCTATGTGATAGTTTTCTATAAGAAGTGATAGATTTTTGGTATGCTGTTCATCTTTATTGGAATAAGCTGCCACCATAAATAGCTGCCCAATTTTTTCTTCTTGATTCATCTCCTCATAAGTTTCTTCTACCCATTTTGGGTAAATAATTTCCTGCGAAAAAACTGAACTTAATACCGAAAAAATCAACAGAATTAATAGAGAGAAAACTTTTTTGAACATGTGGTAGTTTTGAATTTATGATAAAAGCTAAATTAACATTAAGTTTGTTTCTGAGAAAGATGATTTCCTTTATATTGTTAATTTTTGCTAATTTGTTGAATTAATTTGAAATCATAATAGCAGTTTGCTATTTAAACTTACATAACGATAGCTTCGTTCCTTTATTCGTCTAATAAAATTGAAATTATGAAACTTCCATCCATATTTAGATTGCCCAAATATCAGAGGTTTGAAATTCAACCTCGCTACTACGATCCAGTAAAGGAAGATATTGAGAAGAGAACGGATCGCATTAGAAAAGAAATTAGAAATCAAAGAGAAGGCTATAGTTCTGAAAACATCCGAGAGGCTTATAAGGCAAAAAGAGGAGCCAATCGTTCTGCCGATTTGTTTCAATTTTTAATGATTTTGATAGTAGGAGTTTCCATTGGAGGATATTTGATGTATGGGGCAAATGTATATTTTGCTTTATTTCTCTTAATTCCTTTGTACATAATCCTGAGAAGAAGGAAATAAATAGAGTCTAATAAGCAGTAGCTCAAAAAAATGCTCATTAACTGATTCTCAAAGTCGAAAAGTTAATTTTTGTTGCCTAAATTTTAGAATCCACATAATAAAGTAAATGTCCGATATTATACAGTTATTGCCTGATGCAATTGCTAATCAGATTGCCGCAGGAGAGGTAGTCCAAAGACCAGCTTCTGTGGTAAAAGAATTATTGGAGAATTCCATTGATGCAGGTAGTAGTAAGATTAAATTAGTAATAAAAGATGCTGGAAAGCAACTTATACAGGTGATTGATGATGGCTTAGGAATGTCGGAAACTGATGCCAGAATGTGTTTCGAGCGTCATGCTACTTCCAAAATCAGAAAGTCGGATGATTTATTTGCCTTAAAAACCATGGGCTTTAGGGGAGAAGCTATGGCTTCAATTGCGGCAGTTGCCCAAGTAGAGCTCAAAACGAAAACTAAAGAGGCAGAACTAGGGGTTTTGCTTCAAGTGGAAGCTTCTGAAGTTAAAAATCAATCGCATACTGCACATACTGGTGGTACGACTATTTCAGTAAAAAATCTTTTTTATAATGTTCCAGCAAGACGTAATTTCCTGAAATCGAATCCGGTGGAAATGCGTCATATAATTGATGAATTTCACAGAGTAGCACTAGCCAATCCGCAAGTAGCATTTAGCTTGCATCAAAATGATATGGATGTTTACCAACTGAATGCTGGTAAATTGAGTCAGCGAATTGTAGGCTTATTTGGAAAGAATTATCAAGAGCAGTTGGTGGCTTGTGAAGAAACTACCGATCAATTAAAAATTTATGGCTACATAGGGAAACCGGAGTTTGCCAAGAAAACACGTGGGGAGCAATTTTTCTTTGTCAACAACCGCTACATCAAAAGTGGCTATTTACATCATGCTGTGGTGAATGGATTTGAAGGATTATTGGCAAAGGAAGCGCATCCATTTTATGTTTTGTGTTTAGAAATTGATCCTAAAAGAATTGATGTCAATGTTCATCCAACCAAAACAGAAATTAAGTTTGATGATGAACGCATGGTTTACGGAATTTTGGCAGCTGCCATTCGCCAAGCATTGGGAGCGCATAATGTAGCCCCGGCATTGGATTTTGACAGCGATGTGAATTTTAGTTTTAATGCCCCAAGAAGGGAAAGAGTTGATGATTTTTCTTCTAAAACGGCCAATTATCAAAAATTTAAACAGCCGAAAGATAATGATGGGGAATGGGATAAAATTTTATCCAATTTCCAGGAGTTGAGCCAGAAAATAAGCAAAGAGGAAGAAAGTGAAGACATAACAGATGAAAGACAGCAGTCGATGACTTTTGGGAGTGCAATAAATGATGAAAATGAAAGTAAAACACCCCAAAATGAAAGGGTGGAAACTAAATCAAGCATATTCCAAATTCATCAGAAATATATTGCCACTCAGGTAAAATCGGGCTTAATGTTGGTAGATCAACAAGCGGCTCATGAGCGGATTCTATTTGAGAAATTCAATCGTCATTTGCAAAATAGTGATGGAAGCTCTCAGCAATTTCTTTTTCCTGAGCAAGTGCAATTATCAGTGCCAGATTATGCTTTAGTGATGGATATGGAGGAGGAGTTAAAAGCTTTGGGTTTTGTAATTTCTTCTTTTGGAAAAGACACGGTGGTGATTAATGGAGCACCAACAGAATTAACTGATACCTCAGTAAAATCAGTCTTTGAGGGATTGATTGATCAATTCAAACACAATAAAAACGTGTTGAGTGTATCGAAAAATGAAAATATAGCCCGTTCTTTGGCTAAGAGGTCAGCCATAAGAGCTGGGCATAAGTTGAATGGAGAGGAAATGAATGCTTTAATTGATAAATTATTTGCTTGTCAAAATCCTAATTATGCGCCTTCAGGTAACTCGACTTTTATTATTTTTGACCTTAATAAAATTGCAAGCTTCTTCAGTTAGTGAGAAGCCATACTAATAATTTAAAGAATTCAGATATTAGAAATTTATGTTCGCAAGACTTACTCCAGTTGTAAAAAACCTTCTTTTAATTAATATAGCTTTATTGCTTATTCCTTCTTTCTTGAATTTTGAATTGGCGCAATATTTTGGTTTGCGCTATATTTTTGCGGATTCATTTAAGCCATTTCAGTTTATCACCTATATGTTTTTGCATTCTGGATTTGGACATTTACTAGGGAATATGTTTGCCTTATTCATTTTCGGTCCAATGTTAGAGCGTTTCTGGGGATCTAAAAGGTTTTTTATTTTTTATATGGTGACTGGTGTTGGTGCTGGGATTCTTTATGGCGTTGTGAATTTCATTGAAATGCAACAATTAGAAAGTGCAGCAGAGCAGTATATCCAAAATCCAAATTATGAAGGTTTTGTCTCATTTATTCAAGATAATGCCAATTATGCTTATAGGCAATGGTATGATTTTATTGATGCTTATGGAGAGAATCCAAGTAATCAAGAATACATAGATGCTAGTATTCAAAGAGTAAAAGAAGTGGTAAGGTTTCAGGGAAATGTCCCTTTAATTGGAGCCTCTGGGGCTGTTTTCGGTATACTGCTAGCCTTTGGGATGTTGTTTCCGAATACAGAATTGTTTTTACTATTCCCGCCTATACCTATTAAGGCCAAATACCTTGTAACCTTCTACGGATTATATGAGTTATATGCAGGCATACAGAATGTTCCGGGTGATAATGTGGCGCATTATGCACATTTGGGAGGAATGTTGATTGCGTTTATTCTGTTAAAGATTTGGCAGAAAGATAATACAAGATTTTATTAAAGAAGATGGCAGGATTTTTCGATGAGTTAAAGCAGAATTTTAAAAGGCCTAATAATGCCTTAAACCAGTTGATTATTATCAATGCGATTGTTTTTGTTGGATTGGGTTTGTTAGCATTGATAGGGAAATTTTCAGGCGTTGAGGGGCTTTATGCTATAGTGGATGCTCAATTTACCATTCCGCCTGATTTAGAGAGGTTTATTTACAGACCTTGGACTATCATAACTTATGCTTTCTCCCATGCTGGATTTTTCCATATTTTAATGAATATGCTAGTGCTTTACTGGTTTGGTATGCTAATTTCTCAATACCTTGGAAGTGCTAAATTGGTAAATTTATATGTTTTGGGTGCGTTGGCTGGCGCTGTCATTTTTATACTAGCCTATAATTTAATCCCTTTTTTAGCTGAAAGAACTACAAACGGAATGGTGGGAGCATCAGCTGCAGTCTATGCAGTAGCTACAGCATCTGCAACACTACTTCCTGATCACAGGTTTCATTTGATTTTTATAGGCCCTGTGAAAATTAAATATATAGTAGCTGTCTACATCATTTTATCATTATTAAACTCTGCTGGCCCTAATGCTGGCGGAAACCTAGCCCACTTAGG
>QNXU01000388.1 GCA_003973485.1 Bacteroidota bacterium
AATACATAAAGATTAGATTATGTTGAAAATCAATAAAATATATTTAATTGTTCTTTTATTTATTACCTCTCTTTTTGTGATTTCATGTGATGATGAAGGCAAAGGGGGAGATGAAAATCAAAATTCAAATTCTACTTTACAAAAAGCTAGAGGTGAAACGGGAGAGGTGATAATGGTAATTCCTCCTAGCTTATGGGAAGGAGAATTAGGGGATTTACTACGAGAGGTCTTTTCTTCAAACGTCAAGGTTCTGCCTCAAGATGAAAAACTCTATGATTTAAAGCCAGTGGATCCAAGCAAGTTTAATAGCGTATTTAAGGCTTCTCAGAATTTGATATTTGTGGCTACTTTAGACAACAAAAAACCTGAAGGGAAATATATGAAAAAGTATTTCACTGAGAATTCACTTAATCAAATTCAAAACAATCCGAAATTATTTTCTTTCAATCAACAAGATGTTTATGCTCGTGGTCAGGAAGTACTTTATTTATTTGGAAGAAATGAGGAAGAGCTAATTAATAATATTAAAGAAAATAAATCTGGAATAAAGGAATTTTTTAATGACAAAGAAGCTGAGCGATTAGTTTCATCATTTAAAGAGACAGCTCAGAAAGGAATAATGAATTACATCGAAGATTCATTAAATCTTGAGTTAATTGTACCTTTTGGTTTTGATATAGCACAAAAAACTGATGATTTTATTTGGCTAAGGGAATTAGACACTAAGGAAGAATATAATATTTGGATGGTAAAAATGCCCTATAATGATGAATCAGTTTTTCAGCCTGAAAACATAAAGTCGTTTAGAGATTCATTAGGAAAAAAATATATTACTGATAAGGATATACCAGATTTGCATCTGACCAGCCAAGATGAAGTTGCTTTTGTTATTGATACAGTTAATCTCAATAATCAATATGCTCTAAGAACTAAAGGGTTATGGAAATATTCTGATAACTCCAGAGGTGGTGCATTTGTTAGCTATCTTTTTGCAAATGAAGATTCTGGTGATTTATATTATATTGAAGGATATTTAGATGCACCAGGAGAATCTAAGCGAGAACCAATGCGGAGATTAAAAGCCATTTTAGGCACTGCTAAAGTTCCTGAAACCATCAACGACTAATCTGTTAAAAAACATGATTAATGCTGCAGCTTACTGCAGTCTTTTCTAAATTTACCTGAATATTTATTTTTTCAATTTAGGATTCTGTAATATTTCCTAAATTGAATGAATTATCACACTTATAGAGATTATTATGCCGAAGAAAGTTCGTAGACAAGACGCATTAAATTATCACATGCAAGGAACACCAGGGAAAATAGAAGTGGTGCCTACCAAAATGTTAAGTTCCCAGTCAGATTTGGCTTTAGCCTATTCCCCAGGTGTTGCTGAGCCTTGTAAAGAGATTGAAAAAGATAAGGAAAATGCTTATAAATATACTGCCAAAGGAAATTTAGTAGGAGTAATTTCCAATGGCACTGCCGTTTTAGGACTGGGTGATATTGGACCAGATGCCTCAAAACCAGTAATGGAAGGTAAAGGAGTTTTATTCAAGAAATTTGCTGGCATCGATGTATTTGATATTGAAATTCAAGAAAAGGATCCTAAAAAACTTATTCAAATAATTAAGTCTTTAGAGCCGACCTTCGGAGGAATAAACTTGGAAGATATAAAAGCACCAGAATGTTTTGAAGTGGAGACTGCATTGAAGGAACAAATGAATATTCCTGTAATGCATGATGACCAGCATGGAACGGCCATCATTTCTAGTGCAGCCTTATTAAATGCATTAGAATTAGTAGAGAAAAAGATTGAGAATGTTAAAATCGTAGTGCTGGGAGCTGGCGCAGCCGCTATTTCTTGTACTAAACTTTATCATTCTTTAGGCGCTAAGCTGGAAAACATTTATATGTTTGATAGAAAAGGACTTCTTACTAAAGATAGAGATGATTTAAGCGAAACTGGAAAAATGTTTGCTTCTTCTAATACTGAAATTAAGGATGTGTTGGACGCCATGAAAGATGCAGATGTTTTCTTAGGTCTTTCTGCTGGTAATGTAATCAGTAAAAAGCATATCAAAGCAATGGCTGATAATCCTATTGTGTTTGCACTAGCAAATCCGGATCCTGAGATTCCTTATGCTGAGGCTATGGCGGCTCGTAAAGATATCATCATGGCTACTGGAAGGTCTGACCATCCTAATCAAGTAAATAATGTGATTGGTTTCCCTTACATTTTTAGAGGGGCTTTGGATGTAAGGGCAACTGCCATCAATGAGGAAATGAAATTAGCTGCAGCTTATGCAATTGCAGAATTGGCAAAGCAACCAGTACCAGAGTTGATTAATAAAGCTTATGATGACCAGAAAATTGTATTTGGTCGAGAATATTTGATTCCTAAACCACTTGATCCTCGCTTAATTACCACTATTTCACCTGCTGTTGCTAATGCCGCAATGAAATCTGGTGTTGCAAAAACTAATATTAGAGATTGGGCTCAATATGAAGTGGAACTCCAAAAAAGAATTGGGGTTGATCAGAAATTGATGAACAGAATTTTGACCAAAGCTAAGAAAGATCCTAAGCGAGTGGTTTTCTCGGAGGCTGATAATGCTAATATTTTAAAAGCTGTTCAAATGGTGATAGATGAGGGAATTGCTATTCCTATTCTTTTGGGTAATCGAGAAAAAATTGAGTCACTTATTGAAACCCACCAATTGGATTTAGGGGGCGTCACCATTATAGATAACTTCTTAAATGATGAAAAGCGTCAGGAATACGGTAAAGTGCTTTATGAAAAAAGAAAGCGAAAAGGTGTTACGCAATATGAAGCTGTAAAGTTAATGCGTGATCGAAATTATTTTGGAAGCATGATGGTAGAATTGGGAGAGGCAGATGCAATGATTTCAGGATTAACCAAAGATTACCCTAAAACAATACGTCCGGCATTGGAAATTATAGGTGCAGAAGAAGGTAAAAGAGTAGCAGGGATGTATATTCTGTTAACTAAAAAAGGCACTTTCTTTTTCTCAGATACAACAGTTAATACAAATCCAACAGTTGATGAGTTAGTAGAAATTATAGGCATAACAGCTAGAGGGGCTAAAGTTTTTGGTTTTGAACCTAGAATGGCAGTTCTTTCATATTCTAACTTTGGAAGTAGTAAGGGTGAAATTCCTGAGAAAACAGCAAAAGCAAGGGAGATTGCAAAGAAGAGGTGGCCAGATTTAATTATCGATGGTGATATTCAAGCTAATATTGCAGTAAATGAGGAATTATTAAAAGAGACATATCCTTTTAGTGAATTAGCCGAAAAAGGAGCAAATACTTTTATTTTCCCAAGCTTGGCTTCGGGTAATATTGCCTACAAATTATTAATGGAATTAGGGAATGCGGAAGCTATTGGTCCAATTTTATTAGGGATGAATAAACCTGTTCATATCCTGCAACTAGGAAGTTCTATTAGGGAAATAGTAAATATGGTGGCCATTTCAGTTGTGGATGCACAAGACCATCAGAAGCGATCAAATTTATGATATCATATTTAAAAGGAATTATAGTTGAATTAGAACCTACTCACTTAATCATAGAGGTTTCGGGAGTAGGTTATCATGTTATCATCCCAATGTCTACTTATGACGCCTTTAAAAGTCAGAAGGAGGCACGAGTATTAACCCATTTTCATGTAAAGGAAGATTCTCATACGTTATATGGGTTTTTCCTTCCAGAAGAAAGAACCGTTTTTTTGGATTTGATTGGGATTTCAGGTATTGGTCCCTCAACTGCAATAGGCATGCTTTCTGCCATGAATCCAAATGAAATTAAAGCTTCAATAGTTGCTGAAAATGTAAAACAAATTCAGTCCATTAAAGGAATTGGTGGCAAAACAGCTCAACGAGTTATATTAGAATTGAAAGACCGTTATAAAAAAGAAAGTTTAATTTCAGAATCAAGCCAAACTTCTGGGCTTTCAAACAATAGCCTAAGAAACGAAGCGTTATCTGCTTTGATAAATTTAGGGTTTGCAAAAAATTCTGCTGAAAAGGTTATTGATAAGATATTGCAAGCTACTCAAGAAAATATTACTTTAGAGCAATTAATCAAGCAAGCCTTAAAATCAGCCTAAACTAAATTGTATTTTGCTAAGTAGGAGCACTCAACTTCTTTTAAGGGTATTAACAATTTTTACTTTCATTTTTGGAGGTAGCAACAACCTATACGCCAATTTTAACGGCAATGCTTTCAATTTGTTCCAAGAAGTTCAGCAGTCTGCTGAACAATCTCAGGATACTGTCAAAACCGATTCCACTAAAACAGATAGTGTAAGGAATTATCAACCAACCAGAAGGCCCACTTATCAAGCTCAAGATCGTTATGGTGATCCTTTTTCAAATCAAACCAGTAATAGTCCATTATTATTGGAAGATCCAGCGGCTTTAAATATGGATGTGAAAATTGATACTGGATTTAATTACTCTATTTATGAAACAATTGGCGATATAAAATTTAGACCTACATCCTCCATGTCTTATGAAGAGTTTTCTAATTATCAGGATGACAGGATATTAAAAGAATATTGGAAAGAGCGCTCCTTGGGATTGGATGGAGAAAGTGCGGTAAGCGGCCGCTCTCTTATTCCTCCCCTTTATGTTAGTCCAGTTTTTGATCGTCTTTTTGGAGGTAGTTTTGTCGAATTAGTGCCAAATGGATTTATTACTTTGGATTTTGGCGGTCGGATTACTAAAAATGAAAATCCCAATTTACCTGTACAGGCACAAAAATATTCCAGCTTTGAATTTGATCAGCAAATTAATATGAATGCTGTGGGAAAAGTGGGAGAAAAACTGGCTATTACTGCGAATTTTGCTAATAACAATTCTTTTAATTTTCAGAATGATTTAAAGGTAGAATACACTGGCTATGAAGAAGAAATACTGAAAAAAATTGAAATAGGTAATGTTAGCATGCCTGTTAATAATTCTTTAATGTCTGGGGCTCAGAATTTATTTGGTGTTAAAACACAAATGCAGTTTGGACATTTATTTGTAACCAGTGTTGCTTCAACCCAAAGAGGAAAAGCCGAAAGTATAAAAGTAGAGGGTGGAGCACAAAGGAAGGAATTTCAAGTTAGAGCCTCAGATTATGACGAAAATAGACATTTCTTCTTAGGGCATTTTTTTAGGAATAATTACGAAAGATGGTTAAGTGGCCTACCAAGAATCAATTCAAGTTTAGATATCAGGAGAGTTGAAGTTTATGTGCTTAAAAGAAATGAGAATACTCAGAACCTAAGGTCAGTTGCAGCCTTTATGGATTTGGGGGAAGCAAATCCAAATAATATTTATAAAAATCAATTTTTGAAATCGGGAACACCTGCCAATAGCCCAACCGACAATGATGCTAATAATCTTTGGAACAGCATAAATAGCTACAATAAAGATTATGATAATTTTTTAAATACACTTGAAACCTCAAATCCTGATTTATCTCGGACTGTGGATTATGAAATTATAAATGTTGCTAGAAAATTAGATGCCACAGAATATAGTTTTAATAAGGAGTTAGGCTACATCTCGCTGAGAAGACAATTGCAAAATGATGAAATGTTGGCGGTGTCTTATGAATATACCTACAATGGCAGACGTTTTCAAGTAGGTGAAATGGCTGAAAATTATGGTAGTAGATCCAATGATGAGGTAGTTTTATTAAAGTTATTAAGACCCTCAAAAATTAATGTGGATGTTCCTAGCTGGGATTTAATGATGAAGAATATTTATAACCTTCAAGGAAGTCAAATAACACAAGATGGTTTTCAACTTAGGGTTATTTATCGCGATGATAGAACTGGTCAGGATAACCCTAGTTTACATGAAAGTTCACTAAGAGATATTCCATTATTAAGAGTATTTAATTTAGATAGCTTAAATCAAAATAATGATCCTCAACCTGATGGAAATTTCGATTATATAAATGGCTTGACAATTAATCAGAACGAAGGGAAAATCATTTTTCCAGTTTTGGAGCCTTTTGGAAGTAGCTTAAGTCAGCAATTTCGTGAAGATGAACAGACCTTTAGAAGCAAGTATGTTTTTAATACACTTTATGAATCTACCAAAAATGATGCACAACAATTAACCTCTAAAGATAAGTTTTTTATTAAAGGCCAATATGAAAGTAGTGGGTCTGCAACCGAAATAGCTCTACCTGGTTTGAATGTTGCAGAAAACTCCGTTCGAGTTAGTGCGGGCGGTACTCCCCTCCAAGAAGGGATTGACTATCGTGTGGATTATAATCTTGGAAAGGTGATTATTTTGAATGAAGGGATACTTAGTTCAGGCCGAGATATAGATATTGATTTTGAAACGGAGGATATGTTTAATTTCCAATCTAAAACATTAATTGGAACTCGATTTGACTATGTAGTAAGTGATAAAATTAATATTGGTGCAACTGTGCTTCGCCACACACAAAGGCCGTTAGGGGTTTCGCGTTATACTATTGGTTCAGAACCTTCTAGTAATACCAAATGGGGTTTAGATTTGAATTACAGTGATGAGGTGCCCTTTTTAACCAAGATGGTTGATTTCCTTCCTTTTTTAGATACAAAAGCTCCATCAACCCTTACCTTTAGAGGAGAATTTGCTCAATTGATTCCATCAACTAGTAGCCAAGTAGACGGTCAGGGAACGGCTTATTTAGATGATTTTGAACAATCAGTAACGGTGAATAATTTAGGAAGTGATTTTGTAAGTTGGAAGATGGCCGCCACCCCTGAAACTGAGGATAATAGATTTATGAGTCAAGGTAAATGGGGTGCTAACAAAAAAAGAGCAAAACTGGCATGGTACAATATAGATAATACTTCAATTTACAATACAAACGGAGCGAACGCAGCAGTCATTTCAGAGGAAGCGAGAGAGAATCATTATTCTAGAGGTATTGTAATGCAGGAAATTTATAAGAATAGAGATAGAAATGTGGGGAGTAATATTTTGCAAACTTTTGACATCTCCTATTTCCCATCTGAAAGAGGAATGTATAATTTCAACAGCGATCTTACTAGTGACGGATTCCTCAAAAATCCTAAAAAGAATTGGGCAGGGATTACACGGCCAATTACTTCCGAAGTGGATTTTGATAAAAATAATATAGAATATATTGAGTTTTGGTTGATGGATCCATTTATTGATACCCAAAGAGGAGTGGTTGATGATGGAACAGAGGACGCAACTAATAACACAACTGGTGGAAAATTATATTTTAATTTAGGAAGTGTATCTGAAGATGTTCTTCCTGATAACAAACTTGCTTTTGAAAATGGACTTCCTGAAGAAAACAATAATGAAGTAGGAGTGGATATTACGGAAGAAGGAAGAGTGCCTTCAGATCCGCCAATTACCGATGTTTTTTCTAATAATGAAAATGCCAGACCTAATCAAGATGTTGGGCTTGATGGAGTAAGAAATGATCAGGAAGCAGAATTTTACAGCGATTTTGTAAATGAAATTAATGCCAACCCTGCCATATCAGAGGAAGCTAAGGATAGAATTTTGGCTGATGTTGCCGCAGATAATTTCAGATATTTTTTGGGAGATGAATTTGATGATCGAGAAGCTCCAGTTATAGAGAGATATAAAAACTTTAGTAATGTAGAAGGAAATACTCCAGCGGGAGGTGGAGAGGAGACTTATAACCCTTCTGGCAGTCGTTTTCCTGATTCGGAAGATTTAAATAATGATAAAACGGTCTCCACTTTGGAAGAGTATTACGAATATGAAGTTTCGCTAAATGAAAGTGAGCTTAATGTTGCCTCCAATCCATTGATTGTAGATGAAGTTACGGCTTCTGATGAAAATGAGAATGTAAAATGGTATTTATTTAGAATTCCCGTAAGAAATCCATCCCGAACACAAGGCGAAATTCAAGGGTTTAAATCAATTCGATACATAAGGACAATTTTATCTGAGTTTGAACAACCAGTTGTTTTAAGAATGGCAGATTTTAGATTGGTTGGTTCTCAATGGAGAAAATACAATGGCTCATTAGAGCGTTCAGGAATTATTGAAACGCCTGAAGCTAAACCTTCGAATTTGGTTATATCATCTGTAAGTATTGAGGCAAACTCTGAAAATGGGCCTGGTAAAGTTCCTTATGTTTTACCTCCAGGAATAACTAGAGACCAAGATATTGCTGCCGTAGCGAATCAAGTAAGACAAGATGAAAAGTCCATTCAATTGTGCGTGGATGATCTGGAAGATGGTAAAGCTGTAGCTGCCTTTAAGAATGTGAATTTTGATTTAGTTAACTATGGCAGGCTTAAATTATTTCTTCACGCCCAAAGCCCAAATGTGAACAATGACGAAGTTACTGCTTTTGTTAGGTTAGGTACAGATTTTGACGATAACTATTATGAAATTGAACTTCCGTTAAAGATAACGCCATATCAAACAACAGACCCAAGAGAAATCTGGCCATTAGAGAATGAAATCGACATGGATTTAGATCGCTTGTATGAGCTGAAGGCCAGAAGAAATAGAAAACTGGGAAATCAAAATGTTTTGTTACCCTACACGGAAGAATCAGGGAAATATACTATAACAGTTAGAGGTAGGCCAGACATGAGTGCTGTTCAAACCATGATGATTGGGATAAGGAACCCTGAAGGAGGAAGTACTATGCCTCAAGATCTATGTATATGGGCAAATGAGTTGAGGG
>QNXU01000386.1 GCA_003973485.1 Bacteroidota bacterium
ATTCATTTAATTCCTTTCCTTCTAATACTTTTAATAACTCATTTTCTTTATTTGGAAAGTAGCCTTTTAATTCTGCATGAAGTTTTTCAATTGTTTCATGACTATTAAATGCTATTGTTATGATTGCAGGGTCTGGCTTATCCTTTTTATCAGGCTGTGGAGGTGGTGGTATCGTTTCTTTCTTTTCCTCTGCTTCTATTAACTCATTCAAACGCTTATTAATAACTTTTAGAACTATTGATAATTCCCTTGGATGATTAGTATGTTCAAGCCAATAATCTAATTCTTTACCATTTTTGTATTGATCAGGATAAGGGTAATCAGGGTTACTATTTAAAACTGCAAGACTTCTTTCATAAGCTATGTCGTACAGAAACTTGAAAGCTTCTTTAAGATCTAGTAATTTATCAATTTCTAATCCATACAAACCATATTTACCTCTTGTCAATACTTTATATCTGTATTTACGATCTAATCTGTGATAGTCTTTTATTTCCATTGTCTTTTATGCCTTAAATATTAATTAATCGAATTTTAACATATTATCTGCAATTGCTTTCTTTTGGTCGTTTTCAAAGCCTGCAAAATAGCCTATTGTGGTTTTAATATTAGTATGTGCCAATGCTTCACCTACAAACTCAATACTTGCCCCATTTCGAATGGCTTTTGTAGCAAAAGAATGTCTTGCCCAATAGGTTGAAATATCATCTGAAAGCCCTAAACTTTTTGAATACTTCTTAATATGTTGGTTTACAAATCGAGTAAAATTTTTACGTTGCTTTTGCTTTGTTTCGGGGTCTGCTTTCGGGTCGATAACATCAAAAACAAACGCCTGGGGGTTTCTATTCTCATTACCATACTCATCAATAACATTTTGGGAAAAGTCGTTTAAATAAACTGTAATTGGCTTCTCATTCTTATTTGTTGAGGTGGTTTTTTGACGGTAAAAAGTAATTGATTCCTTGTTTACGTCCTTCCATTTCAAGTTAAGAATATCGGCAAAGTTTATCCCATTGCAAACAAAAGAAAAAAACCAAAATGCTTTTGCCTTTTCCTGTTCAATTGTGGAGGGTTCGCCCTCAAATAGTGCTTTTAACTCAATATCGGTCAAAGCCTTTTTAACTCCTTTCGGGTTGGGTACACTATATTTTCTTTTGCCAAAGGGGTAAATTTCATTACTTATTACCTTATCCGAAATTGCATTATTAAAAACGGTTCTTAACGTCCTCAAATAAATTGAAACTGTGGTCTTGCTCCTTTCCTTCACCTCCACCATATTACGCTCATAGCCTTTCAGCCAATTTACGGTAACATCACTAAAATTAATGGAATCCTTTTTATGATAGTTGAGTAATGACTTTAAAGCAAGCCCGTAATTATTAGCATTACTGGTTTGCCCCATTTTTTTAAATTGTGCTATGGCTGTTTCATAGTAGTAATTAACATCCATTGTTTTAGTGGAGGACTTGCCAACAAACAGACGTTCGAATACTTCAAAACTAAAGGGGGTTATTTTGTCCGCTACCTTATTGGCTTGAGTTTCAAGTGCATTTAATTCCTTTCGGGTTTCTTTGTATTCCTTTCGGGGTTTAACTGTCAGCCATACGCTTTCAAATTCCTTTTCCGTAAATGAAAACTTTGTACCGTATCTTTTTCGGGTTTGGGTCTGAACATTATAAACTTGTAATTTAACTGGGTGTGACCCATTCTTTTTTACGCTCCTTTTGTCAAGATAATATGATATTAAATAGTCTGCCTTTGCGCTGTCTTTCATGCTGTCTTTTTTGCTTACAAATGCAATATAAAAAATTTGCCCAAAATTTGCCCAAAGATATACGTAATATTAATAAATAAACAATAACAAAAACAAGGCTAAAATTTCACAACTAATTAATAATCAGTACATTTGAATAATAACACAAAATAAATAATTAGTATTATTTACGCCTTACAAGCAGGGGGTCGTAGGTTCGAATCCTACTATTCCCACAAAAAGGTTTGCAAAATTTGCAAACCTTTTTTTATTTTACACCATGTGCAATTTCTACATCCTCTTCTCCACACTCCTAAACAAATATTATTACGGACATACTTGTGATGAAATTTCCGAAAGAATCAGAAAGCACAACTCCAACCATAAAGGCTTTACAGGCAAAACTGATGACTGGAAACTCGTCTATAATGAAGAATACCCTAACAAATCAGATGCCCAGAATCGAGAACTTCAAGTCAAAAATTGGAAGAACAGGAAACGAGTTGAGGCTTTGATCAATAATTCAAGAGAATAGATCAGTCATTATCTTGAATAAAACACTAATAAACTAATTTTATTCCTTCTCAAAATCAGCTTGTATTTTTGACTTTTCGGGTACCTGGTCCATTGCATGCTCAGCAATAGCGGTAATAGACAATGAAGGATTAACTCCCGGGTTGGCCGATATCATGGAGCCATCTATGACCATCATATTTTTATAGCCAAAAACATTGTTATTCATATCAATCACCCCTTTTTCAGAATCTTCCCCCATAACAGCTCCACCCAAAATATGCGCTGTTGACGGAATTCCTGCCAGCGTTTCCAAGGAGAAGGCAGTGGCATTCCCATTAATAATTTTTGCATAATCTTTAGTTAGCTGAGCAGATTCGAGAATATCTGGACTAGGTGGTTTTCCATTTCCCACTTTCGATACCATATTGCCAAGCCATCCTCTTTTAAAGTTAATGGTGCTATCAACCGATTGCATAAATAACAAAATGACCGTTCGTTTTGACCAGCTGTTGAGCCAGTAGGTTCTGAAATAACGGACAGGCGATTTAAACATATTGACAAAGGTGTTTCCTATCCTTTTAAAAATAGTGTTTCCCTGTGACATAGGTAAATGCAATAACTTCCAAAAGCCTGAGCCTTCTGAATAGCGACAAATCTCAAGATGCGTGTTTTCATCAGTATGCAAAATACTGCCTATAGCCACTCCTTTGGAGACATTAATATTCTTCTCCAGACTGGATACGCTAATCAGTGTTTCATTGTTGGTTCTTATTTCTTCTCCCGTTTTATCGGAAAGGAGTGGTAATGAGCCTTTTTTCTTCAGTTTTAACAATAATTTTACTGTGCCCATTACCCCACCAGAGAAAATCACTCCTTTTGCGGTAAGAGATTTTTTTGTTTTAAAAAACTTTGTGCTGGATTGAAGCTGAACATGATAACCATCTGCCCCTTCTTTATTTTCAATTGGCTTCACATCAATTACTTCCTGTTCGGCTAGTATTTCAGCTCCTTCTTGTTGGGCAAGATGTAAATAATTTTTATCCAATGTGTTCTTGGCGTCATAGCGACAGCCCGTCATACAGCCCCCGCAAAAAGTACAGCCTGTCCTTTTAGGGCCTTTACCACCAAAGTATGGGTCTTCTACTTCAACTCCAGGCTTGCCAAAATATACGGCTACTTTAGTAGCCTCAAATTGACTGCTGATATTTCGCTCCTTAGCCAGCTTTTGAAGGGCAAGATCACCGTCAAATAACTCTGGGTTTTCAGCAGCGCCCAGCATTTTATGGGCTATTGCATAATACGGCTTTAACTCTGTTTCCCAATCCTTTAAACTAGCCCATGAACCTGTTTTATAAAAGGCAGTTTTAGGCACAGGCAATGTATTGGCATAAACTAGGGAACCACCTCCTACACCAGCGCCTGAGAGGATGGCAACATGTCTGAAAACTGTGAGCTTCATAATACCGAAAAAACGCAGCGATGGCAACCATAACCACTTGCGTAAATTCCAGTTGGTTTTGGCAAAATCTTTTGATTGGTACCACTTTCCTTTTTCAACCACAAGAACCTTATATCCTTTTTGCGAAAGCCTTAATGCACTAACCGAGCCCCCGAACCCACTGCCAATTATAATATAATCGTAATCAAAATCCATGACAACTAATTAAAGAAAATAAGTGATTGTTTTAGATATATAGATTAAATATATGGAAAATAATGATGCGGTAAGTTGTTTATGGATAATTGGTAGAATTGATTTTATAACACCAACAATCCATTATCTCGTAAATCCTAAATTTCTTATGAATGCCAAAATTGATCAAAACCCTTCCCTCAATAATCAGTTACTGTAATCATAAATTATTTTATGGTAACCATTTCATTAATACATTACTCTCAAAATAAATACTGGGCATTTAAGCAAATGCAATTACTGCCTCCTCGCTTGGCTAAAATCAAAGGTTGTGAATTTGTAAAGCTATTGGGAACTGGAAGCGGGTTTGGTTTTAGTTTATGGCCTGATTTTTCTACCTATGCTTTGTTAATGAAGTGGGATGATGAGAATCAAGCTGAAGATTTCTTTCAGAATTCAAATGAATTCAATGAGCTAAAAAGTAAATCCAACTCCATAGAAACACATTATTTAGAGTCTCTGGGTGCGCATGGTAGCTGGTATGGACAAAATCCATTTCCTGAAAAAGCAGAATACTCAGGAGGAAAAATAGCTGTAATTACCAGGGCTAGAATAAATATAAATAAACTGCCCCGATTCTGGCAATTCGTACCTAAAGCCAGTCAAGCAATTAAAAATGCAAAGGGTTTAATTTTTACAAAAGGAATAGGTGAATGGCCTTTAATTGAACAAGCTACCTTCAGCATTTGGGAAAATGAGAAAGTCATGAAGGATTATGCTTATGCGGATATCCATAAAGATATTATTGGGAAGGTAAAGAAAGAAAATTGGTATAAAGAGGAATTATTTAGTCGTTTCAATTACATTAAGAGCATTAATCACTAACAGCTTATTCTTTAATCCGTAAGCAATAAGTAAACATCAAATTTCTTAGCTATGAAAAATCTTCTACTCCTTCCGTTATTATTAATTTTATTTCAAGCCTGTGCACAAAAAGCTGACAAGCCTTCAAATGAAAAAGTCAATCTTAAGCTTAATGAGCAGTTTGGAGACTATTGGTATCAGGGAAAGGCAGAGTTGACCTCTTACGATTTGGAGCAAGTCCGATATGGAGAAAAAAGAGAAGGTGAAGCTGTACTTATTTTTGTAACTGAGGATTTCTCAAAAAGCAAGCAAGTTAAGCTGGACAATCCAAAAGAGGCAGGAAATGATGCAGAAAAAGTGTTGAAACTTAATTTCACTAAAAAATTCAATACGGGAATTTATCCTTATTCTATTATGAGCTCTGTATTTTCTCCGGTTTATCCTGAAAATGATTTACATGCAAGAAAAATCACCACTTCAGTTCAAGAATGGTGCGGACACGTTTTTATGCAGCTAAATAATAAAGGAAAGGATTATAATTTATTAGCTCGCTCTTACTTTGAAAGTGAAGGAGATGTAGAAATGAAGCTTGATAAAGTTTGGATGGAGGATGAGCTGTGGACTTTATTGCGTTTAGATCCCAATCAAATCCCTGAAGGGGAAATAAAGCTATTTCCTTCCACTCAATATTTGCGTTTGAAACACAAAGAATTAAAGAGTTATACCGCTACCATCAGCTTCAATAAAAATGATGATTTAAATGAACTGATAATAGAGATCCCTGATCTAGATCGTGAATTATCTATTTTCTACAAAGCCCAACATCCTTACCAAATAGAAAAGTGGGAAGAAACTTATCCTGAAAATGGAAAAATGATGACGACCACCGCCACTCTTAAAGAAAGAATTATGCTGGATTATTGGAATAGAAATAGTGTAAAGGATAGTACTTATAGAGATAAATTGAAGCTTGGGTTTTAGGTTTAGAATAAACAAAAAAGGAAAGCTCGATTGGGCTTTCCCTTTTAAAAATAAATTTTACCAACTATTAAAGCTTCTCCATTTCTTCCTTTACAAAACTCATCAATTCGCTGATATTCTTTTTACTGAAATCAAATTTGATGTCAGCTGCTTCGTAAACTTCAGGGATAGACTTGATATACCCCATTTTTAAAGCTTTCATATAGGAATCCAATCCTTTTTTAGGATCTGTTTTATAGTTTTTCCAAACTGCTACTGCTCCTAATTGTGCCATTCCATATTCTATATAATAAAAAGGGACTTCATATAAATGCAATTGCTTCTGCCACAGATTATCTTTGAATTTCTCCAAGCCAGACCAATCGGTTATAGAATCTGAAAAATCATCCAAAATATCATTCCAAGCTTTGGTTCTTTCCTCCACTGTATGCTCAGGATTTTCGTAAATCCAATGTTGGAATTTATCGATAGTGGCTACCCAAGGCAGCGTTTCAATAATACCTTCCAAATGCTCTGTTTTGGCTCTTTTTAAATCCTCCTCGTTATCGAAAAAGATATCCCAATAATCGAGCGTGATCAACTCCATACTCATGGAAGCCAATTCTGCTACCTCGGATGGTGGGTTTTTGAAATCAGTTAATTCCAAGTCATTCATTAGAAAAGAATGGACTGCATGTCCCCCTTCATGCAGCAAAGTCACCATATCACGCAAAGTGGATGTGGCATTCATGAATATAAAAGGAACTCCCGTTTCGGACAGCGGATAATTATAGCCTCCTGGTGCTTTTCCTTTTCTGGAATCCAAGTCCAGATGTTTCATTTCCACCATTTTTACTAAGCAATCGCCTAAAAATGGATCTAATTTATTGAAAACTTTAATGGTTTTATCAGTTAGATCGTCTGCTCCATTAAAGGGCTTTAAAGCTTCTTTACCTGAAATATCTACCGCCTTATCCCAAGGTCTTAGCGTATCCAATCCTAGTTTTTTCTTTCTGTCCTTTGCTATTTCATCTAACAAGGGGACAACTTCAGATTTTACAGAATCATGAAAATCAAAACAGTCTTGAGGGGAATAATCAAAACGTCCCATAGATTCGAACATATAATCTCTATAATTATCGAATCCAGCATTTTTAGCCACTTTCGTTCTTAACTGAATCAGTTCGGTAAAAAGATTGTCCAGCTTTTCTTTATCCTCCAACCTTCTGGATGATATTTTACGATAGATTTCTTCTCTTAATTTCCTTTCCGTAGATTGTAAGAGAACAGCTGCCTGCTGCAAAGTCATTTCCTTGCCGTCATGTTCAATATCCATTGCCCCGGAAATAGAACCGTATTTTTGAGAGAGGCTAGCAATCTCTGTTTCCAATGGAATGTTTTCTTCTCTGAAGATTTTCACATCTTTCTCCATTTCCCGAATCATTATGTCATAGCCTGCTTTCTCTTTAACTGAAGCCAAATAAGGAGAAGCCAAAGCCTTTCGGTTCAATTTATCACTATATGGAGCAATATGAGGCTGAATATTGCGAACAAAATCCTCAAAAGAGGCCGCTAATTTTTCATCTGAAGTATCGCAGGTCATTTTAATATAACGCCAAGCCATATCTTCTGAAACCACCGCTTCCAGTTCACTTAATTTAGCAAACCAATTTTCTAAGTCCTGCGCTGAATTAATTTCTTCTTCTAATAATTTATCCAAATAAGGCTTTAAAGTCTCCCATTCTTTTACTTTAAAATCTTTAGGTAAAAATTGTCTTTCTTTTATTTCGAATTCCATGTTTAGTATTTTAAAATTTTTAGATCACGGATAATTAAATTTATTTTTAAGTTAAATGAACTTAATTTCCGAGATGACAGTATCTGGATACAAAAAAAGAGGACAGTAGTCCCCTTTATTTTTTACTCATTATTTAATGAAAAGTTTATCCTATTTCAATTTTCACATCGGGAGATGTTGGATGACCTACACAATTCAAAATAAAGCCTTCCTCTTTCTCAGCATCTGACAAACCTTCATCTTCTTCCATGCGAACCGTGCCTGATAATAATTTACC
This sequence comes from Bacteroidota bacterium, assembly GCA_003973485.1. GTDB lineage: Bacteria > Bacteroidota > Bacteroidia > Cytophagales > Cyclobacteriaceae > Marivirga. The sequence continues at coordinate 7,802 of QNXU01000386.1, forward strand.
TCTGCAGGCGGTGCATAACCCACTTTGGCAAGAGAACGGGAGATCAATATCTAAATCTAATGCTGTTTCTAAAATTGATTTATCAGCTGGAACTGGAAATTTATGCTCTTCACCATCAAACAAAATGGTTACTTCATATTCTTGACCTTGAGCAGTTTCTCCAGTTTTCTTTTCCGCTTTATCGATAGTTCCTTGAACGAAGCTTTCTTTGTAAACATTTGCTTTATCAACACCAAAGTTCTCCAAGTATTGCTCCACATTTTTCATCATTCCTTCAGGACCACACATTAAATACTGTGTTTGATCATTTCCCCAATTAGGAATTCTGTCCAAGATCTTTTGAAGCATTTCCTCATTCAGTAAACCAGACTCTCCCTGCCAATTAATAGGCGCATCATCCAGCACATGAATTACGTGCATTCTGCCTTCATATTCATCCTCTAGTTTATCAAACTCGCTTTTAAAAATGACAGATTCTAGATTTCTGTTAGCATAAATCAAAGAAATAATGCTGTCTGGCTCTGCATGCAAAATAGATTTTGAAATCCCCATCATGGGTGTAATTCCGCTACCGCCAGCAAACATAATCAGGTGACGCTTTTTATTGGCATCTACTGTAGTGGTAAAATTTCCCATTGGCTCCAACACCTGAATTTTATCACCAGCTTTAAGGTTGTCATTCAAATGATTAGACATCTTTCCATTCTCCACCCTTTTCACCGTTACTGCCGGATATTCATCCACTAAAGGAGAAGTACATAAGGAATAAGCTCTTCTCACGCTTTCACCATTGATATCGGTGATGAGTGTCAAAAACTGACCCGCTGTATAGCTCATTTCCCATTCAGGTTTTTCAAATTCAATTACAATAGCATCTGCTGTTGCATTGATAACTTGAC
>QNXU01000184.1 GCA_003973485.1 Bacteroidota bacterium
TTCTTCTTTGAAATTATTGAGGCTAAATTCAAAGATTCTAGTATTGTAGCAGACAAATTCCTGAAGGTTGTCCAATAATTCTAGTTTCCCAATCCAACGAACTTGGGTACTGGATATATCCAGATATTTTAAGCCAATTAGTGTTTCAATACCTTTTAGACTTCTAACTTGAGTACCAGCTAGACTTAAATAGGTCAAACTTTGCATTTCTTCAAGCGGTTTTAGATTATCCACCGCTGTGAAATCTAATATTAACTTTTCCAACTTATACAGTTGATTTAAAGGCACTAAATCTTCAACTGGACATTCTTTTATGCTTAAGATCTTCACATCCTTTACTGCTGTAATACTTTCTAAATTTTCAAGCCCTACCCTTTCCAGATACAATTCTTCTAAATTAACAAATTGTGATAAAGGACTTAAATCATTTATATCTTCATCAACTATCACAATACTTTTGATGGCTGTCAAGTCGTGTAATTCTTTTTGAGTTGGACTATTGCTCATTGGAAATTGAAGCTTGAAAATTGCTTGCCATGTATTATCCAAATCAGTCCACCATGCACTTAACCCCTCTTTATCATATATCACAGTACATTCGGTAGCCTTTTGTGATAAGAATTTTTTTACTGCTGTTTTTTCTATGCCTGTTGCATTTACATTCAGCTCTGACAAACTATTTAACTGACTTAATTGCAAAAACTGCGCTTCTGAAAGTTGATTTTGAGCAAGGTTTAATTTCTTTAATTTTTTCAGTCTCATAATTGACTTCACAGAATTCAAACCAACATCCATGGCTTCCAAAACACTTAATGAATTTAAATTTTCTATTGGAGACAAACTTTTAATTTGATTATTGGAGATTGATAAATAACGCAAGCGAGAGAATTTTACTAATGGATTCAGATCCGTTAAACTGCTATTATTTAGATTTAAGCTATCTTTCAATAATAATTTAGTCAATTGCTCTTTTTCAGGTTTATCCGTAACTTGCCCATCCAAATAAACAGAAAGCGCATCCTTCCAATCCTCATTTAAATTAGCCCACCATTCTGATAATTCCTCTGAATTGACCACCAATAATTTACCAGGATTGGCGTCAATAAATTCATCGATTTCCTGTTCGCTCACAAAAGTGTTATCAGCATAAATCTTCTCTAGTTTCTTTAAACTTTCCAATGGCTTTAGGCTTTCCACTTGTGTATTATTGATATTTAAAATCTCCAGACTATTATAAGTCTTCAATGGAGACAAATCAGCAATAAAAGCATAAGAAATATCAAGCTTTTGTAATGTTTCAGGACTCATTCCATCCGTCAGCTTCGATAAATTACTTCTTGACATATTGAGTTCTTCCAGCATTTCCATTTCTGAAAAAACTTCTGGCTGATTAAAGAATGTCTCGCTCAAATCAAGCTTTACGAGATTGCTAAAATTGCTCAAAACTTTAAAATCTCTAATATCGGCTCCTGTTAAATACAATTCCTTTAGGGCATTCAAGTTCTCCAATTCATCAATTTCCTGAACGGGGGTGAACGAAATATTCAAATGCTCCATGTTTTCAGCATAGCGCAGGAAACTCAAATCTTCAATGGCGGTGTTTGATATATCTAAATGCTTCAGTTCGGTCAAACTGCTTAATGGGGCTATATCTTCAATTTTAGTTTGGCTTAGATTTACATATTTTAAATCCACCAAAAAGCTTAACGGTGACAAACTGACGATATAATCGTTATTTGATAGATCTAGAGAATCAATCGAAGCAATTTTATTTAATTGATTGATTTCAACACTATCTTCAACTATTTGCAATTCTTTTCGGAAAATATCTTTCCAACCTAATGAAAGATTGTCCCACCATTCTTTAATGGCTTCATCTCTACTGACTTTAGTAGTATAAATACTAGCAATCTGAAGTTCATCCTTTTCTTTATCCAAATTGATTTCTACAAATCGAGGTTTCGTGTTGAGAATGGACTCTCCTTCTATTCCAGTGGCTTTTAAGGTTCTATTGAGCTCCACCTTGAAGGACAATCCACCATTATCTCTCAAAAAAGGTTTGGTTGATTTAATATCAAAATCAAATTGAGCATCCTGAAAAAAGAATTCTATATCTTTTAAATAAGCCGTTACATCTTTATTAATTAAGACATTACGATTTTCCGACAAGTCATCTTCAATTTGAACTTTACTATCCCTGAAAATTTTTAAATAGCTTTCCCTTATAATAACATCCTTATCTCTATGGCTGGCATCTTTGCTTCCAAGCGTGTTTAGCAAATATTCCAAAAAACGGACTTGGTCTTCGGCTTTGGTTTTATAGGATTCAATTTCTTGCTTATCAAATCCTTCTATATCCTGAGCGGATAAATTAATACTCAACGCAAAGAACAAGCTTAAAAGAATTAAAAGGGCATTATTTTGCTTCATAGATAAATGCTTTCAATCGTGGAATGTCTTCTTTTTTTATTGGAGTCAAATCTGAAATTAACCATCCGCTGTTATATCCTTTGCGGTTATATTCAGCAATTTGAAAATACCATCCTTCACATTGGAAGAAATGAAATTTTGAGCTGGTAACTGTTTTAAATTGAATCTGCTTGGAAGCCATTTCATACAGAAAAATAGATAATGGATCTTCCTTAAAATCATCACCTGTGAAATCCACGGCATTTTCCTGTTTTAATGATTTATGCAAATTCATAAAATCCAATTCATGACTCATTGGGTGTAAAAATGGTTTTTCTTCACTTTCATCCTTATCAAAAAATTGTTGATAATGAGCAGATGAAACCTGTTCTAACACCCATTCATAGCCTTTTCCCTCTTCTTGAATTTTAAAGAAAAGCAAAATGTTTTCTTCCTTTCCATTTCTTGAGAAAACGGCATTTACTTCAGCAAACCAGCCCTCTTCATGGAAATCAAGAAATTTCGGGTTGCGTTTATCTGTAACATCATTTATAAATGATTTTTTCTGTTCTGTCGAGATATTTTGATTCTCCCTGTCAAAAAGCAAGGTGATATAGTTTTTTCGCAAGGAAACATCCCTAAATTCTTTATCTCCTTCATAAAAACGTCTTCCTTTCCGATCTTCCTCTCCATTAAATCGTCTGAAGAACTGATTAACTTGCTTGGTGGAAGCATACAGTTCAGACTCATCACGGGTACTTCCATCTTCCTGCACAATTTGTGCAGGAAGCATGAAAGGTAAGCATATTAATAAATTAATTAAAAGGATTCGTATCATGAAGAAGTTTCAGTCACACGGATATCACCTAACATCACATCCCAAAACTCAATAGTTCTTCCTGAAATTTGGGTTTTCTTTTTCTCTACATAAATAGTGATGTCCTTTTTAGTGCTGTCTTTGTAATTTAGACCATCGTCAGAAGTTCCCTCAAAACGTTGATAAACCGTTACCACTCCTACATATTTTCCATCAGGTTGCTTTTCCAAATCACTGATATAATGGATGTCATACCAGCTGATTTTGACATTATCATAATTCAACGCCATCAAACGCTCAAAGTACTTTCTTACTTTATAATATTCTACTTCTTCAGTAGTTAAGGAAGAAACACCCATTTCACTATCTGGAGCAAATAATTCTTCTGCCCTGTCCATTACCCTATTGGCTTCAGAATAAGCAGTTTCTTTGTCACCAATTATGCTGATGTATTTACTTAAATCTCTTACTTTTTCTAAAGCCAAGGAATCAATAGCTTGTTTTCTTTGTGGAGAAACATCATCCGTTTGCGCCATTATGCCCATAGAAAAAGTCAATAAAAGGGCGGTAATACCTATATATTTTAAATTTAATATTTTCATATCTTTAAAGTTTATGTGATTTCAATAAATTATTTACGGATCAATTCCAATTCAGTAATTCTTCCTCTGTCGTTGATTTTTACCTTATAAATATCATTGAGGTTTTTGCCTTGATCTTTCAAATAATTCATGTAATCCAAAATATTGGTTGGCTCATCATAGTCTTTAGTTCCGTCAGTAGATTCATTAATAATAATCAAAACGGGAACATCTGGAGAGGCAAACATTGATTTTGCTTCATTGATATTGCTATTTGCCCTAGCTGTATTACCTGATGCATTGGCAATTGCTTCAAAATATTGATCTAATTTGTTTGAAATTTCTTCTTCGGAAATCTCAGTATCGGCTGTTTCCGATGCTTTTGGAGTCTCCAAGTCAACTGTGGTATCATCAGGTCTTTCCTGTTGTTCTTCGGTTTTGTCAGCATCATTGGATGCATCTGCCATTTTTTTACTACTCTTACAAGCAAATAAGCCTGCACTTAGAATCAAACTTAAGGCAGTTAGCCTAAAAATAGATTTCAATTTATTCATTTCATACAAATGTTTAGTACATGACTACTAACGTAATTTTAGTAAAAAGTTATATTTGTCGATTAAAATAATTAGTTAATCGATAAATTCATACTATTGGTAAACCTAAACATCAATTATTATATTGAGTCAAAATAACATAACTAAATCAAATAACTACAATTATAAATCTCATTAAATGAAAAGGAAATTAGTGGTTTTAACCGGAGCTGGAATAAGTGCAGAAAGTGGAATTCCTACCTTCAGAGGGGCAGATGGGCTTTGGGAAGGGCATGACGTGATGGAAGTCGCTTCTCCTCAAGGCTGGGCTAAAAACCGAGCTTTAGTGTTAGATTTTTATAATCAAAGAAGGAAAGCAGTTTTCGGGGCAGAACCGAATGAAGCGCATAAAATATTGGCTGAACTAGAAGAATATTTTGATGTGCAAATCATTACGCAAAATATAGACGATTTACATGAAAGAGGTGGTTCTTCTAATGTGCTGCATTTACATGGCGAAATTAAAAAGGCAAGAAGCAGTGAGGACGAAAATCTCATTTATGAATTGGAAGGATGGGAAATAAAAGAAGGTGATTTATGCGAAAAAGGCTCACAATTACGCCCACATATCGTTTGGTTTGGGGAGATGGTGCCCATGATAGAGCCCGCAGCACGAATTACCGCATCAGCCGATATATTATTGGTAGTGGGAACGTCTTTACAGGTTTACCCTGCAGCAGGTCTGATTCATGAAGTAGGTAAAGGTGTACCCATTTATGTTGTAGATCCCAGCACTCCGGAATATTACGGGAATAATCAGGTAACTGCTATAGCCAAAAGTGCAGTGGAAGGAATGAAGGAGTTAAGAGATGTTTTTATAAATATTAAATAAAGTCAAATAAGCAATTATACTTCAAATCTGCTTTGTATTTATTTCCAAGTAGAAAAAGTTTATGAAAGGTAATATTTGTTTGTATAGAACCCAGTCTCTTAAAACAAAAAAGGGCTGCAAAACAGCCCTTCTCTAAATCAATAAAATCAAATAATCAATTATAAATCTTTCTTAACATCCCACTTTTCTAAGTAGTCTGCTACTCTTCTTACGACCATTCCTCCTAATGAACCATCTACTACTCGATGGTCATAAGAATGAGACAAGAACATTTTATGCCTAATCGCTATAACATCTCCTTGAGGCGTTTCCAATACAGCTGGTTTCTTTACAATAGCTCCTAATGCTAAAATACCAACCTGCGGTTGCATAATGATTGGAGTACCCATGACATTACCAAATGAACCCACATTAGAAATAGTAAAGGTTCCTCCTTCTAATTCTTCTGCTTTCAATTTTCCATCACGAGCTCTTTTTGCCAAATCGTTTACTCTATTTGCTAAGCCCCTAATGTTCAATTGATCAGCATCTTTAATAACTGGCACAATCAAATTGCCACTTGGTAGTGCTACTGCCATACCAATATTAATATGTTTCTTTTTGATAATTCTATCACCATCAACCTGAACATTGATCATAGGATAATCTTTTATTGCCTTTACTACAGCCTCAATGAAGATTGGCGTAAAAGTAAGATTACCATTTTCCTGTTCTTTGAAAGTGTTTTTGTGTTTATTTCTCCATTGCACCACGCTGGTCATATCCGCTTCCACAAATGAAGTAACATGTGGAGAAATACGCTTAGAATCCACCATTCTTCCGGCTATCATCTTACGCATTCTATCCATTTCAATGATTTCATCATCACCAGAAATGCTAACTGGAACCCCTTGAGGAGCTGGCTGTGAAGTTGGCTGAGGGCTTGGAGCTGATTGAGCAGCAGTTGGCTGACTTGAAGGTTGAGCTGGTGCCTCACCTCTATTGTCTAAATATGATAGAATATCTTTTTTAGTAACTCTACCATCTTTTCCAGTTCCTGAAATAGACTCTAATTCATCCATTGCAATATTTTCTTCTTTAGCAATATTTCTTACTAAAGGAGAATAAAATCTACCTGATTCAGATCGGGCAGCAATATCATGTCCATTATTTCCAGAAGATGAGTTAGTATCAGCAGCTGCGGTTGTAGGTACAGGACTTTCTTGCTTATCCGGTTTTGCAGCAGCCCCATTATCAGCAGCGGCAGCTCCACCTTCAGTTTCTATAATTGCAATAGGTTTCCCAACTGCTACTATATCACCTTCCTGAACCAATATTTGCTTTAATACACCAGCTTCCAATGCAGGAACTTCAGTATCCACTTTATCGGTGGCTACTTCTAATACTGATTCATCTTCTTCAATAGTGTCACCTTCTTTTTTTAACCAGGTAAGCACTGTTGCTTCCATAATACTTTCGCCCATTTTGGGCATTACCATTTCTACCGTTGCCATGTAATAATTAGTCGTTTATTGAAATGAAAAAACTTCTTGAAATATAATTCTATTTTACCAATCTACCCAATTATTGCTAAATGCTGCGGATTCGCAACTTCAACAAACCATTTCGATTTGTGAAGATCTATCTGCACTAGCAGGCAAGCTCAAATCGAGGAAAGAGGTATATAAATAATCAATTTTCAAAAGGACATTTTCCTTTATTTAAAAACTTAGTAAACTTGATTGTTTTAGTTTCCATAGTAAAACCAAATCAAATTTGTACAAAATTAGCATTTATAAACTTTTTCTCAATTATTTTGAGATTAAAGTTTGTCGAACCAAATTTAATAATGAATTAGAAGTAATCTCAATATTACTCTCCCTATCAAATTGGAAATGATACAATTTAGTTTGGGTATTTTCTCCATCTGCCAAAGCAATCCAAGTTGTACCTACTGGTTTCTCTTTTGTTGCACCTCCTGGTCCTGCAATTCCACTGGTTGAAATACCAATATCGGCACCAAAAAGTTCACGTACTCTTTCTGCCATTTCAATAACAGTTTCCTCACTGACTGCGCCATGCTGCTCAATTGTTTCTTTCTTTACTCCTAGTATATTGATCTTTAAATCATTGTGATAGGGATTTATTCCCCCTCGGTAATATTCTGAACTACCCGCATTGGAAGTAAATAAATGAGCTATATAGCCACCAGTACAACTTTCTGCAACAGCAATTGTCAACCCTTTTTCTTTTAATAATCCTCCAATTTTAGCTGGTAGATTAGTTTCATCCGTACCATAAATATATTTACCTACTATTTCATAAAGTTTATCAACTTCTTGATTAATCAAGCTTTGAAGATGCTTTTCATTCTCACCTGAGGCAGTCAGCCTTAATTTCACCTGATTTAAGCCAGGTAAATAAGCTAGTTTTATTTCTTGAGGTAAATTATTTTCCCAATCTTCTAGTCTTTCAGCCAAAATACTTTCAGGTATCCCAACTGTTTTGACCATTTTATGGATGAGAACAGGCGTTTTATATAATTCCTTAAATTTGGGAATGATGGTGTCTTCCATCATGTATTTCATTTCCTTGGGTACGCCAGGCATTGAAATAAATACTTTCCCCTCATGCTCAAACCACATCCCAGGAGCAGTTCCATATTTATTTTCAATTGGCTTACACTTTTCAGGTAGTTCTGCCTGCCCTTTATTTAATTCATTAAGTTCTCTTCCTCTTTTGGCAAACCTCTTTCTTAAATCTTCTAATATATCTTCATGGAGTTTCATGCCAGAATTAAAATATTCAGCCAATAAAGGTTTGGTCAAATCATCTTTAGTGGGGCCTAAACCTCCAGTAATTAAGATAATATCTGCATTTGATTCTGCCTCTTTAAAGGCTCTCATCATAGCTTCTCTATTATCAGCAACTGTCACTTTTCTTTTAACCCTAATTCCCAATTTATCTAATTCAGCACTAATAAAATGAGAATTGGTATCTAATGTTTGTCCGTATAATATTTCATCTCCAATTGAAATGAGCTCGGCATAAATATCCTGCATAATTCTAAGTTCTTTAACGTCTTATAACAAATAAAAAGGAGGCTTCTTGTTTTCCTTTTCTGATAATTAAATAATACGGCCCTTCTTTTAATTCCGAAACATCAATAATTTCAGTTTGTATGATAGGTTTATCATTATGTCCTTTCATTAATTCTTTCCCTTTGGTATCCATAATTGAATAACTATCATATTTAAACTGCCCATCGCCCGTAAGATGAATCATTTTGTCGGCAGGATTGGGATATATGGAAAAATATGATTTCAACTCATTTTTTGTACCCAAAAGAGGATCGTTGAAAACCACAATTTCTTTCTCAGATAAGGCCTCACACCCTAATGAATCTGATACTGATAATTCAATGTTAAACACTCCAGCTTCT
>QNXU01000292.1 GCA_003973485.1 Bacteroidota bacterium
GGGATATTAATTCCTTCCAGCAATTAAGAATGGGAAAAGAAAAATTCCTGCTATCAAAGAAAATGAAATACCAACTGCAAATCCTAAAATCCTAAAGGGTAATAAAATCAACCAAATTAAGGGATAAAGAAATAAGGCAATTATTGCAAGTGGCCAACAAATAACTAACAGAATACACCAAAGTAAAAATTTTATCATGACTTTAATATGTTTATAAAATCATACTTCAATTGATATGCCAAGAGCTTTAAATGCTCTCAACAGCTATTTGATGGTACTTTACAATAGAATTGATATTAAAATCGGACAGTAAAATGTTCGCATTTGTACAGCTTTGAGACAAAACTGCCTTAGGTTTTGCCTAATACAAGAGACAGAATTTGCTATAATTTGTTAGTCAAATCCGCCAATTTAAATTAGACATTAAAAAGCCCTCAAGCTTTACTAAAACCTTGAGGGCTTCAATATATATTATCAGAATTTATTGGTTCTTATAAATTTTGCCTTTTTTCATTACAAAATCAACAGATTCCATGGTATTAATATTTTCTGTTGGATCATCACTTACTGCAATAATATCCGCCATTTTACCTTCTGCAATGGAGCCATATTGGTCATAAACCTTTAGCAATTTAGCAGGCGTAACAGTTGCTGAGATGATAGATTCCATTGGTTTCATTCCAGCTTCAACCATATAGCCGAATTCTTTTCCGTTATCCCCATGTTTGAAAACACCCGCATCCGTACCAAAAGCAATATTTACTCCTTTTTTGTAAGCTTTACCAAAAGTATCTTGAATCTTAGGCCCAATAGCTTTAGCTTTTGGAACCACCACTTCAGGATAATAGCCTTCAATTTCAGCTAATTCGGCTACACTTTTACCTGCTGTAATGGTTGGGACGTAGTAAGCTTCGTACTCCTTCATCAACTCCATAGTTTCTTCCGACATTAATGTTCCATGCTCAATGGTTTTAATACCAGCTCTAATAGCACGTTGCATCCCTTCATCTCCATGAGCATGAGCTGCGGTTAGCATCCCATAATCATTAGCAGTTTCTACTATAGCTTTCAATTCATCTTCGAAGAACTGTGGATTTTGACCACTTTTCGCCATACTTAAAACTCCGCCTGTAGCCGTGATTTTGATTACATCAGCACCATTTTTATAGCGCTGACGAACTGCTTTTCTAGCCTCTTCTGGGCTATTTACTACTCCTTCAGCAGGACCAGGATTACCCATTAAATCATCTTTATATCCGTTTGTTGGGTCTGCATGACCACCAGTGGTAGCAATTGATTTTCCTGCTGAATAAATAGTTGGTCCATCTACATAACCTTTATTAATAGCATCTCTTAAACTGCTATTCACTCCACTTCCTCCTAAATCTCGAACTGAAGTAAAACCCGCCATTAATGTTTTTTTCGCATAAACGGTCGATTGAAAAGCGATATCAGCATCATTGAAGGTAAAGCGTTTGATATATCCATCTTTAGAAGTTTCACTCTCTAAATGCACATGCATATCAAATAAACCAGGCATGACGGTTTTCGATTTTAAATCAATTACTGTAGCATCATCAGGAACATCAGCATATCCCTGTTCAATAGATTGAATTTTATCGCCTTCTACAATAATGGTCATTTCTGTTAAGACTTTTGATTTCTCAACATCTACCAGTTTACCACAATGCAAATAAGTGGTTTGAGCAGTTAAACAAAAGCTCAATAAAACCATAGTAAAAATTAGTAATAGCTTTTTCATTTATAAATTTTTAGTGTTAATATATGTATTATTTATAGCAAATCTTCTGGATTACTTATATAAAGTTCTAGTTCAGTATTATTCAATTCGGGTTGTCTATTTTCATCTTTCGCTGTAACAATTGAATTTGTCATACTCCCAACCAGCCCTCTATCTAAACCCATTCGCTCAGCTATAATAGCGCACATTTGGGCTTCACGCTCATCTAACTTATTATCCACCAACATCATTTGAATATATTCATAAAGAAAAATAATTTTCTCTTTTAAAGAATCTGGTTCATGAAAGTCAACTTCCGCTGCTTCCTTTATAATTTCATCAACTTCTTTTTCTGACACACTATTTTTTCTACCCAAGGCATAGAGATACCTCTTTTCTTCTTTTACAAAACGATTATCAATTTTGGCCAGCTGGTATAAATGAATAAGATGGGAATATATTTTCTCAGTAGTCAATTCAAGCTCAAATTTCATTTTTAAAATTCATCACATTAAATAAGCAATATACAATTAGTTGCGGAATATTCCATCAAATTAACCTATATTGAAATTCATGAATTTTTTGGCACATATATATCTTTCAGGAGATTCCGATGAATTAAAAATCGGGAATTTTATTGGTGATTTTGTAAAAGCTTCAGATATGAAGCATTATAATGATGATATAAATCAAGGAATTCGAATGCATTGGGCAATTGATGAGTTTACTGATCATCATCCTGTTGTTCAAGAAAGCAAAGAAAGATTAAGACCAAAATACGGTCATTACGCTGGAGTAATAATAGATATTTTTTATGACCACTTTTTAGCCAAGAATTGGAAAGATTATCATAAAAAAGATTTAAGGCAATATGTTGATCAACAATATAAAATGCTAGAGCACCATATTAGTATTCTTCCAAAAAAGGTAGTCCACATGCTTCCTTACATGATTAAATATGATTGGCTATATAATTATCAATATTTTGATGGAATAGAAAGAGTCATGCAGGGAATGGCAAACCGATCCAGTTTCAATTCTAAAATGGATGAATCTGTGGTAGAATTAAAAAAATATCACAAGGAATTTGAGGAAGAGTTTCAGGAGTTCTTTCCTGAGTTGAAAGCTTATTGCGAAGCTTTTCTTGAGAAAAATTAAGCACTATTAAATTTCAGAAAAAATCTATCAAAAAAACCTGTCAGGTTTCGTTTTTAAATAAATTCTGTAGGTAATTTTAATATACTGCAGAATTATGATTTAAACCTGACAGGTTTATAGTTAAGTTAACTACTGAATTACAATAGCCACTTTATTCAATTTCCCACCTTCAAGCGTATCTGTTTGAACACCTAAGTTATTATTGTTCATTTTACCTTTTTCAGCATGAACATGATAAACTTTGGGCTCCAAATCCTTAAAAGTTACTCTCCCCTTTTTATCAGTAACTTGAGAATCTGCTACAGGATTTTCACTTTTCCTGTAATCCTCATTGCTACCATAAAGTGTGACTGTTGCACCTTCTTGAATGTTGCCTAAATCATCTTGAATCACAATTCTTAAATTGGTTTTTAAAAATTGATTACTTTCAGTTTTAGGAGTAAATTGAAAGAACATAAAAGCTGATACAACTAGTAGGCTTAAAGCAATTGTTAATTTTTTCATAGTTATTAATGTTTGGGTTATTTTACGTTGAGGTGGTCAATTTGTTATTTAAAAATCAAGATCACTGAGTTTTTTAGTAAAACTATTCTTTTTCATTTCTGCCTCCAATAGTTCATACTTTTCCTTATTGAAACTTTTACCAATCTGCCCATTTTTCAACAAGAATATTTCATCACTAATATCAGTAAGACTTGAGAAAATATGCGAACTTACAATCAGGGTTTTTCCGGAATTTTTAAGCTTTAAAATAAGTTCAGTAATCATCATATTACTCTGGATATCTACCCCATTGAATGGCTCATCTAATATAAAGAAATCATTCTTTTGCAATAGAATTGCAAACAATGCCAACTTCTTTTTCATACCTGTTGAATAGAGTGAAGCATAGCGGTCTAAGGGAAGTTCAAAAATATTTTGTTTTTCAATTTCTTCATAGCTTATTCCTCTGGCATTGCACATTAAAATAATATATTCTCTAGCAGTCATTTTGCCAATAAAATGAGGCTCCGCTAATAATAGTCCAACATGGTTTTTTAAAGGTTCATAATCTGAATTTATCGTCCCCTCAAAGTTTTCCAGCCCAGCAATACATTTAAATAGAGTAGTTTTACCACTGCCATTTTCTCCCACAAATCCATAAATCTTACCCATTTCTAATTCAAGGTTTATATCGTTGAGAATTAAAAATTTACCGAATGACTTATTGAGATTTCGAACTTTTATCATTTTAAGACCTTCTTTAAACTTTTAATAGATTGATAATAGAAATAGGGAAAAGTTAGCAATATAATGGGTGGAAAATACAGTGATATAGAGAGTATAATACTTTCTTTAAATCCAATTTTATGAGGAAAAGCAGCATACTTCATAAATACTACCGCCATCATAAAAAAACAACCTACACTGTACAAAATCAATAGATGCAGCATATTTTCTGGAAAGAAAAACAAAAGCATAGTCATTAAAGGTAAATAAAGTAAGCTATTCAGTAATATTCCAATCAATACTTTCTTCCATAAATATTCATTTGGTTTTTCTTTGTGAGACCAAACATAAAATTCATCTTCCATATATGAATAGTAACTTATAGAATTCAAAAAACTTAAAATCAAAGCAAATAAACCTAGATTCAAATTATCAACACTTATTGAAATAATTGATAATGCGTAAATTAAAATTATTAAAAACACAGACTTGCGGAATCCGACAGTAAATTCAAATGGCTTGCTTTGAAAAGGCGTTAAGATAGTAAAATGGGATTTAAGTCCTCCATTTTTATATAAATTGAGAAGTGGAATAATCAGTAGCAATAAAGCAGAAATCAAATACGCTTGATGAATCAGTAATACAATTAAGAAAGGAATGGAAATGATTAGATTTTCTAAGCCTCTAATCAAATAACGTTTGCGGTTATCATAGCAAATCTTTAAAAATTCTTCTCTTTTATATTCTTTTAGTCTTAATGAAAGAAAGACAGGAATTACTAGGTAAATATATTCTGCATATTCATAATTGGAAAAGAAAAATATTGAGAGAACAAAAAATGCAATAGTAGACAACACCCATGCTAACACAATATTTAAACCAGATTCCTTTATATACCGGTTAATAATATTCAACTGTATCCGAAAATAAATTTTCACTTATGATATAAAATTGTAAAGTATATTGTCAATTTACATCTAAACAAAAAAAACAACAAACCTCTCGATCTGTTGCTTTCTAATCTATTATTAATCAATTAAGCTGTTTGCCCAATTAATTTTAAATGTCTTGTATGAGACCCCATAGCGGCTAACATTGAAGGGAATTCATTGTAAGCTATATTGAATTGCTCACAAGTTTCTTTCACTAATTTATTGATTGCAGGATAATGAACATGGCTTATTCTTGGGAATAAATGGTGTTTAACTTGGAAATTCAATCCTCCTGTGTACCAATTCAATATTTTACTTTTTGTACCAAAATTAGCCGTAGTTCTGATTTGGTGAATTGCCCATTCTGTAGGGATAATTTTCTCTCCTTCAACAGGTGCATCATGGAAGTCAGTAGACTCCACTACATGAGCTAATTGAAATACCACCCCAATTGTCCAGCCTGTTACAACAGACACAACTAAATAACCCAAAATCGTTGCTAAAACACCTTTCATTAAAATAGGTAAAATGAAAAAGGTAGTAATGTAAGCGAATTTAGTAGCCCAAAAGATAATATGTTCTTTGACGCTCATTTTCGCCAATTCAGTATTCGCTACTTTTCTAGTGAAATACTTTTTAAAATCTTGAAAGAAAACCCAAAATGCATAAGAGGTAGCATATAAAGGATAAGCATAAACATGCTGAAATTTATGATACCATCTTTTCTTTTGGTGAGTTGAAACTCTGATAAAAGGCCCAATATTAATATCATCATCCATTCCTTCAATATTAGTGAAAGAGTGGTGATTTTTATTGTGCTTATTCTTCCAGATGAAAACTACCCCACCCATAAGGTTTAAGGTCAATCCCATCATATAATTTACATGCTTATTATTAGAGAAACTTCCATGAGCTCCATCGTGCATAACGTTAAAACCGATAGCGGCTAAATTCAATCCGAAAATTCCACATAAGGTTAAAGAAAGCCAAACTGGCATACTAACAAATACAATTAGACTGTATAGGGTAGCAAATGAAACCAATAAAATAGTGGCTTTAGTGTATAATTTTTTATTACCCCAAGTTTTCAAGTCGTTTTGTTTGAAATAGGCGTCAACTTTCTTTTTCAGTGTAGGGAAAAAGTTGTTGTCAGTGATTTTTGTTGCTGATACTTCTTGCATAATTTAATTTAATAGTAACCTGCTCAACGAGCAAATTTTGTTAATCGTTCATAAATTTAAAAGTAATTCACAAGCAGACATAAATTTTGAGAAATAATTCGATGAATGTGGAAAAATAATTCAATTTGTTAAGTATTTTCTTTTGAATCCTCCACAATATTTAAACAAACACGAAACTTTTGTAATCTTATAAGATTGATACTCCAATAAAGTAATGAAAATACAATTCTAAAATTTTAAATTTAATGAACTTGAATTCACATAAAAAAACCCATCCAATTTAATATTGAATGGGTTGAATTATCGAATTATCTTTTAGATTTAGGAAGTAGCTCCTCCACAACTTGAACCACTTCCAGCAGTACAGCCATAACAGTGTTGATCAACCAAAATTTCTCTTGCTTCCAAAGCCTCCAAATCGAAGTTTTTAATATGTTGTAGCTTCTCGTCTTTCAATTTCATCTCCAACATCTGATTGAAATCGCAATCATATAAATAGCCATCCCAACTTATTGAAATCGTATTTCTACACATTACATTTCTAGCAGCCTCTGGATTATAACTATCAATTAGTTTTTGCATATAATTCTCATAGTTCCCACTATTGATGAGGTAATCGAGATATCGACTGATCGGTAAATTTGTAATGGCGTATAAGTCGTTAAAAACTATACCGAAAGCATCAAATAGTTTCTTTTTGAATTCCTTCTGCAAGGACTCTTGGCTACCTGGCATAAATGCCCCACTTGGATTATGAACCAAATGCAACATCAAACCAGTTCCCTCTTTGCCATATCCGACTTCATTCAACATTTTTAATGCTGTAATGGACTTATCAAAAACGCCATCCCCTCTTTGAGAATCTGTTCTCAAACGAGTAAAATGTGGCATAGAGCAAACTACCTCTACCTTATGCTTAGCAAAGAATTCCGGCAAATCATTGTATTTAGGATTGGCAAGAATAATGGTAAGGTTAGATCGAACAATTACCTTCTTATTGATTTTGCTCAATTCCTCCACAAACCACCGGAAATCAGGATTCATTTCAGGTGCACCACCTGTTAAATCTACTGTAGAAATATCAGTATCCTTGATAGAATCAATACATTCTTGCATGGTCTCACGAGTCATAATTTCCTTTCTATCAGGGCCGGCATCTACATGGCAATGCCCACAAGTGAGATTACACATATAGCCCACATTAATCTGAAAAGTATCTATTTTAGTAGGCTTCAATGGATCTAAGCCCGTTTCATTTAACTTGCTTTCGAATGAAGTAAACTGCTCTCCACTTTCCTTGGGTTGATTAAGAAAATCAAGTTGCTTTTTAGCATAAGATAATAAATGTTGTCTTCTCTTGAGGGTAGCTGAAGTCATAAAATTACATTAAAAGTTCTTTCGTTTTATTCATCATTTGTACACCATGTACGAGAGATGCTCCACCTCGGATTGCAGCCGCAATATGAACTGCTTCCATCATCTGCCCTTCTGTTGCCCCTTTCTCTAAAGAACCAGATGTGTAAGCATCTATACAATAAGGACATTGAACAGTGTGTGAAACCGCCAATGCAATCAATGCTTTTTCCCTTTCGGTAAGTTCTCCTTCTTTAAACACTTCATTGTAGTAGTCAAAAAACTTCTTACCTAATTCAGGAGAAAACTCACTGATATCTCCAAATTTTCTTAAATCATCGGAATTATAATAACTTTTATTGCTCATAGTGATTAGTTAAATAAATTTTAATATGAATTGTTTAAACCTAAAAGTTGAGATACGCTAATCTTTCCCTTTTAGATGTGCATCAAAACAACGAGCAATGCATTAACATTCCAAATATTTAATGACTAATATCACTATATTTAATTTAGATCAAGAAATGAAAAACAACAAAAAAGGAAAAATGACAGCATGCTGACATTTAATCTCTGATAAATTCAGATACTTTATATCCTCAATTAATGAATTTATCTGAAAAATTTAAATCCAATACTATAACTTATTACGTTGTTTGCAGAGATTAAAATAATGAATAGCAAAACTGCCATATTACTCTTTAACAGGTCAGCTTATGAAGAAGCTGAAGCAAAGGAATATTTCTCCCAAGTAAAAAAGAGAAAGGCTATTCAACTATGCCAAGAATTAAGAAAAAATAGTCTTAAAATCTGCAAGCAAGGTGGATTACCTATTATAAATTTCAATAGCAAATTACAAAAGTAAAATTTACGAAGATAGACTTTCTATAAAATCATCCGGTAGAGATTCGTCCAGCGTTGCACTTATCCAGTGCTTTTTGTTCATATGATACCCTGGTTTAATACTGCCAGCGTATTTGTCTTGCAGTTTTAACGACTCCTCGGGGTCAACTTTGAGATTGATAAATTCAAATTCTTCAATA
>QNXU01000377.1 GCA_003973485.1 Bacteroidota bacterium
AACATTAATTAATGATCTAAACTTAAATACTATTATTTAATAATCAAATAAATATTAATAAAATTATATATTAAAGCCTTCTTTTTAATTATTAAATCAATATTTGTTATTAAAAATAATAATTGTAGTTTTACTAATACTGAATTAACTCTAGGAATTCAGTAATATTTATTTTAAACCAAAACAACAACTTACAATGAAGAACAAGTCTAAAATTTTAAGCATTACAAATAGTAATTCCGTTCGCGAAATTTCCTCAGATGGGGTTGGTAAGATAATAGACGAATCTATCAGAGACTTAAGCATAAGTGCTAATGGCACCATTTGGGCCATAATACTTGATCAAGATGCAGATGAAAAGAATTCAGGCGGTGGACCAGTTAGATATAAAGAACCGTCTTCTAAAAAGTGGAATTCAATAGAATCAGGCGGTGCTATCAAAATTGACGGTGGTCCCCAGGGATCTCAAGCTTATATTATAAATAATCGAGGTGAAGTTTGGCTACTGGAGATTGACAAAAAACCGGTAAAACTGTCAGGAGAAGGTTTTGCAAAGGAGATTAGTGCTGGCGCTGATGGTACTGTTTGGATAATTAGCCAAGAAGGTATTCACGGAGGAGGAAGTATTCAATACTTAATGAAAGATCATTGGGTAAAGGTTCCATCTGAAATGGGAGGCGTTAAAATCACAGGTACTCCAGACGGTAAAGCATTAATCATAAATACTGACGGAATGATTGCACAACTTGAAAAAGATGGAAAACACGAGCAGTTAACAGGACATGATTTTGCTAAGGAAATAAGCGTGGCACCAGATGGGGCAACGTGGATAGTAACTAATGAACCACATGAAGATGGCGGCAACAAAGTATCATTTCAAACCAAGCCTGGCATGGCCTGGCAAGATGTTGACGGTGGGGCTACGATATTGGATGCTGGTTTTGCATAAAAATTAATAAAATAATGACTCTCAGGACATATGGGAGTCATTATTCATTGTAAATATTAACAAATTATTGCACCAATAAAACTGGCACCGACCGATCTGGCTGAATCAGCTTTTCTGCTACAGAGCCTATCAATAAATCATCATCATCCGATTTTCCTTTTATACCTACTACTATTAAATCTACATGATGTGTTCGAGCATAGTTATAAATTACTTTATCGGAAGGCTGATCATCATTATATGCTACCCACGCATTTGATTTTGGCTGTTTGGTATATTTTTCTCTAAAATGATCTAAAGCTTTTTCGGCTTTCTTCCGTTCTTCCTCCACTAACTTATTAGATTTCTGTTTAACAAATGGGAAGTAAATAGCGGGAACCTTATAAACATGAAACAAACTGAAATTTGAAGCAGATTCAGGGATAAAATGATTTAAGAATTTTACAGCTTTCTTGGAATAAGAAGAGAAATCTACACAAAGCATTACATTGTCAAAGTTTGGCCGGGAGGTTTCTGTAGTAAATAGAATGGATTTATCTATCAATCGGGCAATTTTGGATGCAAAAATACCAGAGCCAGGATTAATGACCTTTTTCCCAAAAACACATAGATTATAATCACTAGTATTTACCCAATGGGTTAAATCATCCTTTCCTCCTTTATTATGGATTTTAATAGAATAATCTTTTGTATCCCAACCTACCTGAGTTGCTTTTTCAATAATCTCTTCCTCCAAAATTTCTTCTAATGGTTTATCTAAATCTGGAAATTGAGAAGAGAAATCATCTGTTAACTCCTGCAACTCAATATAATGAGCCAGACATATTTTATCAAACCCCCAGACTTTCTCTAGCTGTTTTACTTGCTTCAATACAATCTCGTCCATTTTGGACATATCCATGAATACGATTACATTTTTCATCCTTCTTTCGTTTTCTCGGTTTTTGAACTTCTCTTCCCAATTACATCTTTCAGCTTTTCTTGATAAGAAACAAAATCTGTTTCTTTATCCTCTGCCAAATTACGAGCATGCTCTTTCATCAAACCTTTATACAAACTGAACATCATTAAAATTAGCACAAAAGCAAATGGCAATCCTGTAGTTATCGCAGCAGTTTGTAAGGCTGTTAATCCACCACCAATTAAAAGTACTGCGGCAACAGCTCCCTCTGAAACAGCCCAAAAAATTCTTTGTCCAACTGGCGCGTCTAGTTTACCTCCAGCCGTAATACTATCAATTACTAAAGACCCACTATCAGAGGATGTTACAAAGAAATTAATCACCAATATAACACCAATTCCAGAGGCAATTCCTGTTAATGGAAATTGTTCTAATAATACAAATAAGCTAGTAGAAGCATTGGCTATTATGTCAGGACCTATATCTGCAATTCCATTCAATTGAACCCAAATTCCTGTTCCTCCGAAAGCAGTCATCCATAAGAAAGTTAATAAGGTAGGAACTAATAAAACGCCTGTAATAAATTCTTTTACTGTTCTACCCTTGGAAACTCGGGCAATAAACATCCCTACAAATGGAGACCAGCTAATCCACCATGCCCAGTAGAAAACAGTCCAGCCATTTTGCCAGCCTCCTTCTCCTTCATTAGCATAGGATTCTGTCCAAAAACTCATACTAAAGAAATTTTGGATGTAATTTCCTAAGTTTTGAATGTAGGAATCAAAAATAAATAAAGTTGGACCAACAGCGATTATGAAAATCAGGAATATAGCTCCAATCCTAATATTTAATTCACTTAAATTTTTAACTCCTTTATCAATCCCTGAAAAAACTGAAATCGTTGCGACCAGTGTAATCCCTGCAATTAAAAGCACTTGAGTAGTGACCGTATCAGGAATGTCAAAAAGATAGGTTAAACCAGAATTGACCTGTTTCACACCTAGTCCTAGAGAAGTTGCCAAACCAAATAAGGTAGCCAAAACTGCAATAACATCTATCACATCTCCAATCCAACCATAGATTCTATCACCTAAAATAGGATAAAAAACGGAACGAATAGTAAGGGGTAATTTCCTTGAAAAAGCAAAAAATGCTAATGATAATCCTACCAATGCGTAAATTCCCCAAGCATGCAGCCCCCAGTGAAGAAAACTAAATTGCATGGCTTGAGATGCCGCTTCACGAGGATTTTCCACATCTTGTGGAGGGTTTAGGAAATGATTCATGGGTTCTGCAACACCCCAGAAAATTATTCCAATGCCCATACCTGCACTAAAAAGCATAGCAAACCACGAGGTGCGACTAAATTCTGGTTTAGCTTCTTTTCCACCTAATTTGATTTTGCCTAATTTGCTAAAACCAACGACTATACAAAACATTAAAAATAAATTCGTGACCAGTACAAAAAACCAGCCTACATAATTAGATAGTCCTTCTTGAATATCTGCAAAAACCTTTTCCATTGGTTCACCCACTATTAAAGTGGCGGCAATAAAAACCACTATCAAAATAGTGGCAGGCCAAAAGACTGGTTTATGAACATCAAAATATTTACTTAACTTATTCTTCATAGTATTTTATTCTATTTAGAAATAATAACCAATATTAATATTGAAACGAGTATTGATGGTAGGATTAGCAAGTGGTGGATTTAACATTCCTTCTTCGGTGACACCTACCGCTTCCTCTACATTTTCTCCTCTTCCGCTGCTTAAAGCATTTCCTCCAAAAGCACTGCTTAACCAAGGTTGATTTATCCCAGATGCGATATCAAAAAATGTAAAAGTATTTCCTGCTGTCACCATAAACCCCAATATATTTTGATGGGAATCTACAAATTCATAATCTCTCCCCAAAATTTCAATGCTCCCATATTTATGCATATAAGAATAATCATCATAAAATGTTAAACTTGAAATTGGTCCCCAGTCCACTTTATATTCATAAGATAATCCTAAAGAAAATGTGCTTGCACTTGAAGCCACTTGATAAGTATTAAATCCATACGCTCCCATATTTATATGTTCCACAGGATTTCCAGCATCATCTACGCTATTTGGATAGTCGTAATGAGTAAATTGAAATTTAATTTTTGCTTCTTCTTTTAAAGAATACTGAGAATGAAAGGCTGTTGCCCAATGATTGAAAGTTTCCTCAGTAGTTGAATTATAGATTTCTCCAAACTGAGCAGATAAACCCATCAAAAATTTACTTTTTTCATATTCTGCTCTGGCATTAAGCTGATTCCTTTCTTTATTCCCGTTGTAGCCATCTTCTGGAATAACATCATAAGAATAACGAGCAGAAAGGAAACTTCCATAACCAGGTTCACTCACACCCCTAGGTTCTGCCATCAAGAAGTAGGCAAAATGATAAGTCCAGTTTTTATTTTGCCACTTAAACTTTATTCCTGTGTCATAATCATCTTCCAAACCAAAATAATAAGGCAAATGAAACCACCAGGAGTTACCAGAAAATTCAAGTGCCCCAAAAGGAACTTGAGTTACTCCTAATTGCATTTGAAGTTTATTAGAGAAATCATGAAACAAAAATGCTTTCTTTACAAAATGGGTATTAAAGCCTGGATAAAATCGATATTCAAAATCAATTCCTATATTTTTGGTTTGCCCTTTTGCTTCAAACCTCCAAGTGTCCCAAAAGAAACCATTTCTATTTTCCGTTGGCAAAGGAGAGGTTTCTCCTTCATAGATAGTATAAATTGTGTTGAATCTTACGGCACCGCCAATTTTGATAAAAGTGGTATCTTTATCATTTAAGAGCGCCTGAGCGTTACTTTCAAAATTTAATGAAAGCAAAAAGAGAAGCATTAAAAAAAATCTAATTTTCATAATTGATTATTAGAATTAAAAAATATGCTACATAAATAAGAGCTGGGAAGAGTAATTGTTTAAAATAATCTAAATTATTTACTAATTGCCAATAAATAATTATACCTATTTAATCTAGGATATTATTAGTTTAATTGCAAGAAAAAGATAGCTAAATAAGGTAATTAATAGGATTTTACCGTATTTCGTATTTGTTAAAATTCAAATCATGCACAAAATATTTTCAAAGAAAAAAGCCATCATATTTGATATGGATGGCGTAATAATCGACAATATTTCTTACCATATAGAAGCACTAAAACAGTTTTTGAAGCAGTTTGGCAAGGATGTAACTGATGAGGAATTCCAAAATCATTATAATGGCAGAACCATTCAAGAGGTAATATTAGAATTGAAACCTGAGGCTGATCATACTGAAGTTATGCGATTGGCAGACGAAAAAGAGAAAATATATAGAGATTTATATAGAGCCGATTTAGCCCCAACTCCAGGGCTGATGGAATTTTTATCTTTCGCCCAAAAGGCTGGTATTAAAATGGCAGTTGCCACTTCAGCTATAACGGCAAATGCTGATTTCACGCTAGATGGCTTAAATATTAGAGAATATTTTGACGCTGTGATTGACAGCACAATGGTCATCAAGGGAAAGCCTGACCCACAGATTTATTTAAAAGCAGCTGAAGAATTGAATATTTCTCCAGAAAATTGCGTTGTGTTGGAAGATGCACTAGCAGGCATTGAATCTGCTAAAAGAGCTGGAATGGATATAATCGGTTTATACACATCCTTAAAAAAGGAAGAATTGCCCAATGGTTTGTTGATGAAAGTCAAAAACTTCCACGAATTAGTTTAAGGGTTTTATATTTAAAGATTTCTATGAAAAAAAATATACCCATCATATTATCACTGATATTAATGAGCATTTTCTCTGCTTATTCTCAAGAGGTTAAAATAGCCAAATTGAAATACAACGGAGGCGGAGACTGGTATGCCAATAAAACAGCACTTCCTAATTTAATAGAATTTTGCGAGCAAGAATTAAAAGTGCCAATGGATAATAAGGATTATGTTGTAGAAGTGGGAAGCAAAGAAATCTATCAGTATCCTTATATTTATATGACAGGCCATGGAAATGTAGTCTTTTCCGATGAGGAAGCTCAAAATTTAAGAAATTACCTGATTTCTGGTGGTTTCCTCCACATAGACGATAATTATGGACTGGATCAATTTATAAGATTAGAAATGAAAAAGGTTTTTCCTGAAAAAGAATTTGTTGAAATACCTTTCGATCATCCTATTTATCATCAAAAATTCAAGTTCGAAGATGGGTTACCCAAAATCCATGAGCATGATGGAAAACCAGCACAGGGTTTTGGCATCATTTATGAAGGCCGAGTGATATGTTTTTATTCTTATGAAAGTGACTTGGGAAATGGATGGGAAGATCAAAGCATTCATAAAGACCCCGAATCTGTAAGACTAAAAGCCTTGAAAATGGGAGCAAATATTATCAGTTTTGCATTCACTCAGGACTAGAACAAAAGCAAGTTCTCCTAAAATATTTATAACATCATGTTGAAAGAGAAAAAAATCAATAAGAAAGCTTAATTTTGCAGTCATGATTAAAACTGCCATCAAATATATTTCGGTTATTATTTTAGGATTGAGTTTATTTTGGGCTTGCGAACCTTGTGATGATTGCGGTCCCGATAATGCTTATCCTTATTTTAATTTAAGTATTCTAAACCAAACATCATTAGACACATTAGAAAAGCAATATAAAAATAGATTGACTGATGAATTAGAGCAAGTAGATAAAGCACTCGATGATCCTCAAAACGCTCCAGTAGTCGATTCTTTAAATAATCTTAGAGCAATAAAAGCAGATTCATTAGCCTTAATTAATGCTTTAATCAAAACCACAACCGATAAATTGATTAGCATTGCCTCAATAAATGGAAAATCTAATCTTTTTGAGAATAGAAATGGAGGAGATAGTTTAAAAAAATTTAAAATACCCATCAATACTAATCAAACTGAATCAGAATATGTATTCCAAATAGAATTTGCAGACACTACTCATCAGCTTAAAATTAGATACGAATTAAGCGATACTGTCATCAACAATAAAATCACAAAATCTGTTAAACAACTGGAAGTGATTGAACATCAATTTGATTCATTAAGTGGGCCTTATGGCTGTAGTCCTATATCTGAATGTATCAGTAATGAGCTTGAAATTTATGTTAAAATATAAATTATTATACCTGATTTTAATTTTTCCAATCGTGATGAATCAAGCCAAAGCGCAGGATTCAACAGCGGTAGATACATCGGAAACTGAAATTAAAGAAAAAGCTCAAAAACTAAGTGTTGGCTTCGCTTTTGATTATCTAAAACTGCACACTTTATTAATTGATGAAAGTGAAAAATGGGAAGGTGCTATTAACTTTAGAATATTAGATAAAGTTTCAGTTATTGGTGAATATGGAATAGCCGAATTAACACCTGAAGAAGCCTATAAAAACTCTGAATATAAATCAGATGGAAATTATTATCGTGTAGGCTTAGATTATCACATGACTGTTATCCCTAATAATTTCCTTTTATTGGGCTTAAGATATGCACAATCATCCTTTAATGAACATATAAACTATGAAATAGGAAATCCAATTTTTGAAAATGAAACTGGAGAACTTATTCGTGATAACCTTAGAGCTACATGGTATGAATTCGTATTAACTTCTGAGAAAAAGATCCGCAAAATTCGTAAAAAGGAAATCCCTGATTTTCTTTCCATTGGTTTCAAATTCCGATTAAAATCACTTCAGAATTATGATGACTTTGATAATTTTGAAGTCAAAAACATCCCTGGTTATGGACAAACCAACATGGAATTAAATCCTGAGTTTAATCTTTTTGTTAAATTCAGAATACCGGTATTTTAATCCAACAGCCTGAATACATAATCCTTTTAAATCGTCATAAAAGGCATATATGTTGAAACATCTTTGCATTTAATCAGTTAGCCTGCTATATTAATAAAACCTAAATAGGTAAAATTCAGGTTCGTTCCAATTAGAAGAACATCCAAGTGAGTTCAAAATCACTTAAAACCTGAAGCTCTTTTTAATGCTCTATTTTTTAAAAAAAATAGCTTAGCATTTCGATTAGTCAATAAGCATAAAATTATTTTTTTAATCTAAAAGCTAATTAACTATGAGAAAAATCTACTTACGGGTATTACTCATCTGTTTTACCCTCACAATCTTAACTTTTGAAAGCTTACAAGCACAAGATCGCATAGTAAGTGGTAGTGTAACAGAAGCATCAGGGTCAGGAATCCCTGGGGCTACAGTTCTTATTAAAGGAACTCAAAATGGTACGGTAACTGACTTCGAAGGTAAATACAAGATCGAAGTTCAATCTCAAAATGCAACACTATTATTCAGTGCCATAGGATACAAAAAGAAACAAATCAAAGTGGGTTCCAAATCCGAAATCAATGTAGTACTTAAAGAAGATGTAAAGCAACTAGGTGAAGTTGTAGTGACTGCATTGGGAGTTGAAAGAGATGAGAAAGCACTTGGATATTCTGTTCAACAAGTGGATAGCAGACAAGTTTCTGATGTAAAAGCTACATCTCTGAGAGTATATTCTGAAGGCTCTGTTCCTGATGTTTCCCAAACTTTGTACTTAAATTGTGCTCCTGTAACATTTCCTCCTGTGCTTTTCCAAGTCTGTATATTTGCTCCTTTTAGATACAAGTCGCTGATTTCTCCAAGATTATTACCGTTGAATTCTGCTCCTTTTTCAGTAATATCTGAA
>QNXU01000245.1 GCA_003973485.1 Bacteroidota bacterium
ATCCTTAGTTGATGAATTGGTACGCAGATTTTTATTAGATTTTAAAGACAAAAACATTGGAATCATTTCTGTCGATCCATCCAAAAGAAAGACAGGTGGAGCATTATTAGGAGATAGAATCCGAATGAATGCGATAAATCACGAACGCGTTTATATGCGTTCATTGGCAACTCGTCAAAGTAATTTATCAATTTCAAAATATGTGAAAGATGCTGTTTCCATTTTAAAAGCAGCAAAATTTGATCTCATCATATTAGAAACTTCTGGTATTGGGCAGTCTGATACGCAGATTTTAGATTATTCTGATGCTTCACTTTATGTGATGACACCAGAATATGGTGCTGCCACTCAGTTGGAGAAAATTGATATGTTGGATTTTGCCGACATCATTGCTCTTAATAAATTTGATAAACGTGGTGCTTTAGATGCTTTGCGTGATGTGAAAAAACAATATCAGCGTAACCACGGGTTATGGGAAGCTAAAGTAGATGATATGCCGGTTTATGGTACTATTGCTTCTCAATTTAATGATCCTGGAACCAATGCATTGTATAAAACTTTAATGGATAAAGTAGTGGAGAAATCTGGTGCTGATTTGAAATCTACTTTTGAAATTACCGATGAAATGTCGGAGAAAGTATTCATTATCCCACCGAATAGAACTCGTTATTTATCTGAAATTTCTGAAAATAATAGAGGGTATGATGAATGGGTGGAGCAACAAGCAGAAGTAGCGGATAAGCTTTACGGTTACAGAAAATCCATTGAGACTTTACAAGATTCTGAAATAGAGGATAAAGATCGTTTAATCAAAGGTTTGGAAGAAGCTTATGCCAAAGAGGAGCTGAATTTCGATCCAAAGAATAAATTATTGATAGAAGAGTGGAGTGATAAGGTTCAGAAGTATAAAGATCCTATCTATTCATTTAAAGTAAGGGACAAAGAGATCAAGATTAAGACGCATACGGAATCATTATCTCACAGTCAGATTCCAAAAGTTTCTTTACCAAAATATAAAAGTTGGGGAGATTTACTAAGATGGAATTTGCAGGAGAATGTTCCAGGTGAATTCCCTTATACAGCCGGAATTTATCCTTTCAAAAGAGAAGGAGAGGATCCAACCCGTATGTTTGCTGGGGAAGGCGGACCGGAAAGAACCAATAAGCGTTTCCATTATGTAAGTATGGATATGCCAGCTAAGCGTTTATCTACAGCTTTTGATTCTGTAACGCTTTACGGAAATGATCCGGATTACAGACCTGATATTTACGGTAAAATTGGTAATTCAGGTGTAAGTATCTGCTGTTTGGATGATGCCAAGAAGTTATATTCCGGCTTCGATTTGGCAGATGCCATGACTTCGGTTTCCATGACCATTAACGGTCCGGCACCAATGTTATTAGGCTTTTTCATGAATGCAGCGGTTGATCAGCAATGTGAAAAATACATCAAAGAAAATGGTTTAGAAGCTGAGGTAAATAAGAAAATTGATAAAATTTTTAAAGACAGAGGAGCGGATAGACCGCAATACAGAGGTGAATTACCAGCAAATCATAACGGATTAGGATTGATGCTTTTGGGTGTAACCGGAGATCAAGTATTGACTAAAGATGTATATGAAAAAATCAAGTTTGAGACCATGGCAGTTGTTCGTGGTACAGTTCAAGCGGATATCCTAAAAGAAGATCAGGCACAGAATACTTGTATTTTCTCTACGGAATTTGCTTTGCGTTTGATGGGTGATGTGCAAGAGTACTTCATCAAAAATCAGGTTCGTAATTTCTATTCAGTATCCATTTCAGGTTACCATATTGCAGAAGCTGGAGCTAATCCGATTACGCAATTGGCATTTACTTTAGCCAATGGCTTTACTTATGTGGAGTATTACTTGAGTAGGGGAATGGACATCAATAAATTTGGTCCAAATTTATCATTCTTCTTCTCCAACGGAATTGATCCGGAATATGCAGTGATTGGTAGAGTAGCCAGAAGAATTTGGTCGAAAGCTTTAAAGCAGAAATACGGAGCAAATTCCAGAGCTCAGATGTTGAAATATCACATCCAAACTTCAGGACGTTCATTGCACGCTCAGGAGATTGATTTTAATGATATCAGAACAACATTGCAAGCTCTATATGCGATTTATGATAACTGTAATTCATTGCATACCAATGCTTATGATGAGGCTATTACGACTCCAACTGAGAATTCAGTAAGAAGAGCCATGGCAATTCAGTTGATTATCAATAAAGAATTGGGCTTGACTAAAAACGAAAATCCAATCCAAGGTTCTTTTATCATTGAAGAATTGACTGATTTGGTTGAGGAAGCGGTATTGACTGAATTCGATAGAATTACCGAAAGAGGAGGCGTTTTAGGTGCAATGGAAACCATGTATCAGCGTGGAAAGATACAGGAAGAAAGCTTGTATTACGAAACTTTAAAGCATACAGGTGAATTCCCAATTATTGGTGTCAATACCTTCTTGAATTCTAAAGGTTCACCAACGGTAACGCCAGGTGAGGTAATTAGAGCGACTAAAGAAGAGAAAGAATATCAAATCGAAACGCTAAATTTATTAAATGATAGATTTGAGAAAGAAGCGAAAGAAAGCTTAGACAGATTACAAAAAGCAGCCATCAAAAATGAAAACCTTTTTGCTGAATTAATGGAAGCTACTAAGTTCTGTTCTTTAGGTCAGATTACCAATGCGATGTTTGAGGTCGGAGGTCAATACAGAAGGAATATGTAATACAATTGGCCGGAGATCCGCTAACCAGCGGATTAGGAGGGCAATACAGAAGAAATATGTAGGTTTAGATTCTAGAACCTAGATTATAGAAAAAAGAAAAGCACGGTGAGAGCCGTGTTTTTTTCTTCGTCTTGCATATTGGGATTGATTATTATTAGAGCCGAAGACTTATTTGGAGTGTGAGAAAGTTCTATTTTTTATAAACGTCTTTTCTATGTCCAACTCCAATTACAGTTACAGTTAGAATATTGTCGTGGATTTCATAAATAATTCTATGTGTCCCTTTCCTAATTCTAAAAGCATCTCTGCCTTTAAGTTTTTTAAAACCATTTGGCCTAGGATTATCTGCTAATGATTGAATAGTTTTTATAAGAGGCTCTGCAATTTGATCAGGTAATTTGTTTAATTTCTTTTGAGCTGACTTAGAAATAACGATATGATATTTATCCATTCATTTTCTCTTTTCTAGATTTTAGAAATTCCTCAAAAGGAACATATTCTTCATTGCCAGCTTTTACTTTATCATATAGTTTTATGTCTTCCAACTCTTCAAGATCCTCCATTAATTTTTCATATTCTGCAATAGGGAGAATCACAGATTGCTTTTTACCTTTATCATCGGTTATAAATTGAGTTTTCATAGAATTTTAACTTTATACTCTAAACAGTAACCAATATACAAAAATTTCAGAATTTTGGACTATTATCAATTGTTAGAAAAAGCAACTTGCTTTGAGTATATCTTAATCTTATATCTAAACTTCTCTAATCTCCATGTATTTACCATTACCTTTACCCTAGAATCTTAAATCTTTACAATGGCTGCAGAGCAAAAATCAAGTTTACACCCCAATAACCCATTTAATAAAAGATATGATCTTGAAAGTTTAGCCAAGACGCTTCCTGAATTAGACGCTCATATTTTTACCAATCAATATGATAGTCAGACCATTGATTTTGCTGATCCAAAAGCGGTTAAGGCATTGAATAAAGCGCTTTTATTGCAACATTACGATTTAAAATATTGGGATATTCCAGAAGGATATTTATGTCCGCCCATACCGGGTAGAGCGGATTATTTATTTCATATAGATGAATTTCTAACTAAAAAAAGGAAAGGAGTGGAGGTAAAAGGCGACTTAATAAGATGCCTGGATATTGGTACTGGGGCTAGTTGTATTTATCCCATTTTGGGTTCGCAGCAATTCGGGTGGAATTTTGTAGGTTCAGAAATTGACCCTAAAGCCTTTGCTGCAGCAGAAAATATCATTGCTGAGAATCCTTCTTTAAAGGATAAAATTGAAATTAGGAAACAGTACAAGTCCACTGATATATTCAAAGGCATTGTCAAAAAGCATGAATACTATGATGTGAGTATTTGCAATCCGCCATTTCATGCCTCAGCTGAAGAAGCAGAAAAAGGCACGACTAGAAAGCTGAAAAACCTCAAGAAATTTAGAAAAGGGGAGAAGCCCACTTTAAATTTTGGAGGTAAAAGCAACGAATTGTGGACTGAAGGAGGAGAGTTAAAATTCATCACCAATATGGCGGTCCAGAGTAAATACCATTCTCATTCAGTGCGCTGGTTTACCACATTAGTTTCTAAATCCTCCAATCTAAAACGAATATATGAAGCCATCAAACAAGCAGGAGCTAAAGAGATTGAAACTATTGAAATGAGTCATGGAAATAAGATGAGTAGGATTGTGGCTTGGACGTTTTTGCATCCGCTTAATAATCAAAATTAAGTTTTTGATACTATTCCCCAGAAGGAGAATAGTTTCCACTAGGCAAAGGCTGACGGAAGTTTATAAATTTGCTTTAAACTCTATAAATCTATCGCCAGCATCTTGCTGGTGATGCTTACTTTGTGCCTCTGGCACGGAATAGAACAGCTTGCATTAGGAGCAAAAGGAGGTATTTCATAGCTAAAAACCGCCTGAGGCGGCAGTAGTTTCCACCAGCCGGAGGCAGGCGGAAGTTATTCTCTATTGTTAATCCCTGACTTGGGAAAACTACAAGATTCTCTATATATAAAGTAGAATTTTTAACCCAAAAATTAAGTTCAATTCTTGGGTTAAAAATCATAATAGTCTTTTTTTAAATATTCATTCATTCAAATAATAAGCACCATCCACCACATACTTCTTACTTTGATCCAAATCTTCAGGATTAATCCCAATAAAATTCTCATTCTCATCTAAAGCCTTTACTTCCAGTTTTTTATAGTTGCCTTTAGATATTTCCTCAAAAATAAAAATTTGATCTCCTTGCTTCAGGATTCCCTTTTTGGGCATCAGCAATAAGCTATCTGTTTTTATATGCACCTGAACTTCCAATTGTGCGCCTAAAGGCAGATTAACTGTTTCTGGTAAATCTGCATGGGCTAGAACACTATTATCATTCACTTTTTTATTGATGAAATGGAGTGTGCTTTCATACCAATTTTTCCCTTCAGGAAGTTTAAAACTTACGCTTTGTCCTTCTTTTAGTTGATCTACATCCTTAGGGAAAACATTGAATTCCAAATGCATTTCATCCAAATTTACTAGCTCAAAAAGACTTTGACTAGGATCAACCAGCATGCCTTTGCTGATGTTCACTTCTGTGATTACACCGCTGAAAGGTGCTCTTAGACTTAAAACATTCTGTAAATTTCCTTTTTCCAAGCTTGCAGCATTTATCCCTAATTTTTGAAGCATGCTTTTTTTGCTATCCGTATTCACTTTAGCTTCAAAATATTGAGCTTCCGCTTCTTGAAAGCTTTTTAGTGAGATAGATTGATTCTCTACCAGACTTTTCTTCCTATTATAATCTGCCTCCAATCTCTTTAGATTATTGACTGATGCGAGGTAATTACTTTGCAGAGTGAGAATATCAGGGTGGGAGAAAGTAGCCAAGACCTGTCCTTTTTTCACTTTCTCACCAGGCAAAATCTCAGTTCCTTCTATAAAAGCATGATGAACCAAATGCAGTTCTGCTATATCTTTTGGAGCAACAGCTAATTCTCCTATAGTTGTTAGTTTTTTATCTAAGGGTGCCTTTTCTAATTTCCCTACTTTCAAATTGGTGTTCTTTACCTGATCTTCCGTTAAAGATATTTCACTTTTATTCTCTTGCTGTTCTTCAGCAAGAGTTTCTTCTTTTCCACTACAAGCCACAAAAGCTAGTAAGGATGATAGGATAATTATATTTATAAGTTTCATATGTGTACTTTTAATTTTATGGTGATATGGAATCTTTGATTAAAAATTTCATCTTCATTTGTATAAAATTCGAAGATGAATTTTTAATGTCGATTTCATTTTCTTTCTGTTAAATATTGTAATTCAATTGAAATATTGGCGATCTCTTTTTGGAGCTCTAAATTGGTTTTTTGAATGTTGTAAAGTGCTGTTAAATTCTGCACAAATTCATAAAAATTCAGTTCTCCAATTTGGAGTGCTTCAGCCGATGATGATTCTAAATCATCCAATTCCTCCATCATGGAAGTGCTTTTGTCAATAAGCGCATTATAATTTTCATAATCATTTTTAGCGCTTATCAGCCTTTGATTCCTTTCATTATTTTCCCAATCCAAAGTGGATTCTTGAATATCCTTTTCGATTTTCAATTCTTCAATCTTTCCTTTTACTCCATTGTAAAATATGGGAATGCTAATGCCTACTTGTACACTCTGATAACCTGTTACATTTTGCAAACTTTGGTTCACATAACCGATATAAGCATTGGGGAAATACTGAGCTTTACCTACTTTGATATTGGTCTCTGCAGCTAAAAGCTGTTGCTCGTTCCTTTGCGTAAAAGCAGGATCCAAAGTCAAAGAATCTAATGAAGAAGTCCAATTGTAGCGACTGTAGTCCGTAGCAGAATTAGGCAATTGATCGCAAAAGCATAATTGCTTTAGTGCTTGAATGTTATCATTGAGCATTTTACGGCTTTTGATTAATTCATTTTCAATGCTCATTAATTGTCCCGATAGACTTAAGGTTTCTAATTTTCCACTTTCGCCTTTTTCAACCATTTCCTCAGCCTGCTCCATGCTTTTCTTTAAGAGTTTAGCTTGTTCTTCTAAAAAATCAACTTGCTTCAAACTGAAAGTCCACTCATTCCAGGATTTTCGAATCTCGCTTGAAATTTCCTTTTTGGTTAAATGATAGTCCTGTTGAGCTAATTCAATCTGAGCACTTGCCATTTTTTGCCTTCTGAAATTTGCAGGAATGTTTCCAAATGACTGTTGCACATTCCAGCTGTAGTCAATCTCAGGCCCATCTAACTGTCCTCTTTGATAATTGATATTGGTAGAAGGGATTTCAAAAGCTTGTGTTTTAAAACTTTCTGCTTGTTCTATTCTCAACTTAGCATTCTGTATTTGAGGATTTTGCTCCATTGCATTTTGTATCATCACACTCAAAGCATCAGGCTCTTTGTTTTGTTCTTGAGCATTAGCATTGTGATTGAATCCCACAAAACTAAAAAGCATCAGCAATACAATTGGAATGAGTTTTGAAGATGATTTCCCCTTATTTTTATTCATGAGATAATACAAAGAAGGCAATACAACCAGGGTCAAGAATGTAGCAGTGATCAAACCGCCAATCACTACGGAAGCTAAAGGTTTCTGTACTTCAGCACCACTTGAAGTGGATAGCGCCATTGGTAGAAATCCTAAAGAAGCCACTAAAGCAGTCATGATAACAGGTCTTAATCTATCCGTACTTCCCGTTTTTATAAGTTGCAGTAAATCCATGTCTTTTTCATTTTTCAAATCATTTAAATGACTGATAAGCACAATTCCATTCAATACGGCCACACCAAAAAGAGCGATAAAGCCAACTCCGGCAGAAATACTAAATGGCATATCTCTAATCCACAATGCCAACACTCCACCAATGGCGGAAAGCGGAACTGCTGAATAGATTAATAAAGCATATTTTACTTTTCCGAATGCAAAATAGAGCAAGATGAAAATCAATAATAGGGCAACTGGCACTGCTATAGCTAATCTATTCCTTGCTTTTTCCAAGGTTTCAAACTGCCCACCGTATTTAATAGAATAGCCAGGCTCCATTTTTAATTTGCTATCCAGATTGGATTCAATTTCTGCCACTAGTCCCGCTATATCGCGATCTCTTACATTGGTTCCGACCACCACTCTTCTGCGAGTATCATCTCTTGAAATCTGTAGAGGACCTTCTTGGTATTCCCATTTGGCTACTTCTGATAAAGGAATCAATTGACCACTTTGACTTTTGATGGTGAGTTTATCCAAATCAATAGAATTTCTAAAGGATTCCTTTAATCTGACCACTAGTTCAAATTTACGCTCACCCTCAAATATGAATCCTGCATTTTCACCAGCATAAGCTGCTCTAATGATACTGTTCAATTCTTCTATGGAAACACCATACTGAGCTGCTTTTTTTCTATTATAGCTAATCACCCACTGTGCTAATCCTTCTGTCTGTTCTACCTTCACATCAGCAGCACCAGGCACTTCTTTTATGATTTCTGCTGCCTGATTTCCGTAATCTGCCAGTTTAGCTAAGTCTTCACCATAAATTTTAACCGCTATATCCGATTTAGCTCCCGTAATCAATTCGTTAAATCTTAATTGAATCGGTTGAGTAAATTCAAAAATTACCGTTGGGATAATTGCCAATTTCTCCTCCATTTTTTCAATTAAATCAAATCGATCTTCAGCAGTTGTCCATTCGTCTTTTGGTTTTAGAATAATCATGATATCTGCCAATTCAATCGACATAGGATCTGTCGGTACTTCAGCCGTTC